>CAYRGB010000008.1:9382-14984 GCA_964423715.1 uncultured Methanosarcinales archaeon
CAATGGCTTCGATTTGCCTGCTCGATGGGTTTCATCCTGAGAAATATGCGATCGGTATGGAGCTACAGAAAAAACTTGACGAGGCCAGTCAGGGTGATCGAAAGCTTACGATCGTGATCGAGGATCCACTGGGCAACAGTGCGATCATATCCGACAAGGCAATTTCCAGGACCCTCTCTCCTGATGAGGCTGGAGAATTGAAGTCTGGCATGATCATATTCGATGTTGATTCATCAGAAGTGAAGATGGACACATCCAATGGTGCACAACCTATCGGAAAATAATCATCAACAACACCGATAATACTACTGTTATTCTTATTTGAAACATTATATGTAAACAATTCTGGTGACAATATGGGTGAACAGGAAAAAGAGGCATCACTCCCATCAAAGGACAATTTTAGTGAATGGTATAATGATATCCTTCATATGGCAGAGATCATGGATGTGCGCTATCCTGTAAAGGGGTTGTATGTCTGGCATCCGTTCGGATTCGCTATCAGGAAAAATGTGTATTCCATAATCCGCGAACTTATGGATAAGGACCATCAAGAGACGTTATTCCCGCTCCTTATACCCGAACATGAGTTCATGAAAGAGGCTGAGCACATTAAGGGATTCGAAGAGGAGGTCTACTGGGTTACACATGGTGGGACATCCCTCCTTGATGTGAAACTGGCCCTGCGCCCTACCAGTGAGACGGCTATCTATCCCATGTACAAGTTATGGGTGCGCTCCCATGCGGACCTGCCACTAAAGCTATATCAGATCGTGAATACCTTCAGGTATGAGACGAAACATACCCGTCCCCTTATTCGTTTGAGAGAGATCACTTCCTTCAAAGAGGCGCATACTGTTCATGATTGCTGGGAGGATGCGGCAACACAGGTGGATGAAGCGATACGCCTGTACTCCGAGTTCTACCATAGGCTTGCGGTCCCGGTACTCCCCTCGAAACGGCCAAACTGGGATAAGTTCCCGGGTGCGGATTATACGATAGCGGTAGATGCTCTTATGCCGGATGGAAAGACGCTTCAGGTGGGAACAGCTCATCATCTTGGTAACAACTTTGCAAAAACATTCGAGATCACATATGAGGACGCCAATGGCGAGCAGGTATATGCGCACCAGACCTGCTATGGTGTGTCCGAGAGATCCATTGCATCGATGATATCGATCCATGGTGATAATAAGGGTCTGATCCTTCCGCCTACCATTGCACCTATACAGGTGATCATCATACCTATTATCTTCAAAAAGGCATCCGATGTGCTTGAAGCATGTGAGGGTGTGAAGGATGAACTGGAATCTCTGGGAGTGCGCGTGCAGATCGATGCAAGTGACCGACGCCCTGGTGCCAAGTATTACAAGTGGGAGATGCGTGGCGTACCTCTCCGGATCGAGATCGGACCACGGGATCTTAAGAATGAGGCGGTGATGGTGGTCAGACGCGACACCGGTGAGAAGGAGCAGATCCCCTTATCCGGGCTTGGTACTTCTGTGCTGGAGAGATTCAAGCTAATCCATGCCAGCATGTTCGAAAAGGCACAGGCAGAACTCAATGATCGGATATATGATTGCAAGTCCCTGGACGAGATCCGTGAGAAGCTTCAGGAAGGCATTGTCAGAACGTACTGGTGCGGTGAGGAGAAATGCGGCCTTGATATGGAAAAATCCATTGGTGCAGGTATACTCGGTATACCAACTGATCAAGACGGAAGTGTTGTGTCGAAATGTCCCATGTGTGGCCAAGATACAACCACGCAGGTATATGTGGCCAGGACGTATTGATCTATGACAATTAACAAAATCATTCGAAAAAATAAACAGTGATCAATGATGAGAACATTTTTGCCAAAAGATCGTAATAAACCTGAAAGACCTCTGTTCATATGTGTGCTCTCAAACACGGAAACAGCATATATAGAGGGGCTTTCCTCAGCAGGAATATCTGCCAAACTAACGGATTATACGCCTGCGGGAGATGCGGAAGTGCTTGAGACCGGCAATATAATCAGTGTGCCGGTGCTTCCAATGACGCCCCCGTATAACACACCCACTCCGGCTCTGACGACACGTGCTGTCCTGTCCCTGACAGGTGTTCCTCACCTTTTCGTACGATCGGGTATGAAATTTGACCCAGAGGTACCGATGGTGGACCTTGAGGTCGATGCGGGTGCAGATATTCGTAACAAGATCGCTGTGTCCGATGCCCAATCTATATTTGAGCGGGCCCGGGGGGTAGGCAGGAATGTCAGGGAGATGTCAGATTTCATTGTGATCGGAGAAAGCATCCCTGCAGGGACGACCACTGCCCAGGCAGTGCTCAAAGTCCTTGGTTACAATGGCAAGGTGAGTAGCAGTTTTTCTTCGAATCCCGTAGCACTAAAAGAGCGTGTTGTAAAGGAGGCAATGGAATCATCCAACATAACATCTGGTAGTCTGCGTGAAGACCCTCTTGCTGCCATTAAATTTGTTGGCGATCCCATGATGCCGGCAGTTGCAGGTCTGGTCGCAGGTATCGGAGACAAGCGCGTGATACTTGCAGGAGGGACCCAGATGGCTGCAGTCTTTGCAGTGATCAAGCATCTAGGCATAGACACCAGCAACATTTCGATCGTGACAACCTGTTATGTGACCAATGATAAGACTGCCAATTTCGGCGAACTGGTCCAGGAACTTGGTGCCGAGATGCTGGCAGTGGACCCTGGCTTCGGTGGATCATGTATGATGGGGCTGCAGCAATACGAGAAAGGGTATGTTAAGGAGGGTGTCGGTGCAGGAGGAGCAGTCTACCTTGCACAGTTGATGGGCGTATCTGTGGATCAGGTGCGTGAGGAAGTAGAGAATATCTGTACACGGCTTGCCAGTCTGATGGAGTGAAGACGAATAATTATAGTGCATGTGGGGGTAAGCCTGCCGGAAAAGTAGCAAAATCAAAACACAAGTTTAGTTGTAATATAAAAACGAGGACAATCGGCACATTTTGAGTATTCTGTGTAAGTAATTACGTTGAGAAAATGGTATGAAATGGATTTATCCGAAGTCTCATATAAAGATTATATTCCTAAAATAATTTTTTTCACCAACAATAGAAATGTGGATTTTAAGGAGGCTTCTCAGGCTCCACATCCACCTCTTCAAAAGAACGGGAATTTGTTCCCCATGCAGAGTTTGCGCATTCCAGTCTAAATTTATTCTTGTACATACCTGATCGCCACTTATTCCAAATATACAATAACCTATCTGTGGGCATTATATATAAGCGTACTTATATAATAGCAGATAACTATTATCATGATGATACATCCAGTAGGGTATGATCAGGCATGCAAATTTGCCATTCCAAAAAAACACTTGCATAAGACCACATATCTATCACGTGAGTTCAGGCAGATATTATAAAAAAAAGAGAACTGACATACTACAGTGTACGAATAACATCGAAGTTGTAGGAGAATATGCAATTCTGCCAGATTTCAAATTATATTTCGCATGTACATCTGCACCTACCTCTGAGTTGCCGCGTCTGGTAAGAGGAATTAGACACCAATCCAGGACACCAGTGGTTGGTGGTGACCGCTACATATATCATCAATAAGAGGTATTAAGGGGATGCTTTGTGTAAAGGGGCTGTGGCCTAGCCTGGAATGGCGACGGGCTCCAGCGGATAAATGATGAACAACGGGTCTGCTGAGATCTACCCGACGGGGTGGATCGGTGAGGAGCCGTTGGAGCACTGATATGTGTTCACCAGAATTGACTGTCATAAGGCAGTTGTTCGGAGAGACCCGTCGATCGTGAGTTCGAATCTCACCAGCCCCACGTTTTTTCTGTTATTTCTTTTTGCAGCGGATACATATTCCATTCGGTTGAAAAGAGCCCGATACAAACCTTTAAATATAATAATGTGTATACTAACGCTGTTTCATCTTCGGGATAACATCCCGTGGGAATGTGGCTTGTGACCAAGCTGAACCGTGAAACAAAAATGGAACAAAGGTGAATGAATTGTCAAAATCATTTTATGGATATGTGAAGGATGCATGGAAATATCCTGATAGCACATACGTCAAGGACCTGAGATGGGAACGGCTGCAAGTATGGAGACGTGAAGGTTCTGTTACGCGGGTCAGACGACCAACCCGAATTGACCGTGCACGTGCCCTTGGCTACAAGGCAAAGCAGGGAATCGTGGTGGCACGTGTAAGGGTCCGCCGCGGAAGCATGAGGAAATCCAGGTTTATACGTGGGCGTCGTACCCAGCATATGGGTAAGAACAAGATTACTGTTGGAAAGAGTATCCAAAGGATCGCAGAAGAGCGTGCGGCAAGAAAGTACCCAAACATGGAGGTCCTGAACTCCTACTGGGTAGGCGAGGATGGGAAGGTAAAATGGTACGAAGTGATCCTTGTGGATCCAAATCATCCTGTCATTAAAAGCGACAAGAACCTGAAATGGCTTGCAGGTAAGGCACACACTGGTCGTGTCTATCGTGGCAAGACAAGTGCTGGTCGCAAGGGCAGAGGTATGGCAACACGGGGTACCGGTACTGAGAAGACCCGGCCCAGCGTACGATCTAGGACCAGCTGGAACAAGTGATACATTATATTATACTGCGTGCCACAGTGCACGCCACAGAGGATAGGTCCAGGGTGAGAGAGGCTCTGGATCGGTTCTTACCAGCTTCCGTAAGTAAGAGCAAAGACCATGACGATCTGGTCGATACACTGGAAGTTCAGGGGCATTACGGCAACCCGATAACGATGCTCAGTGCAAAGATCGATCGCAAAGCTCAGACATCTGCTATTGTGAAGTATATTCGCGAACATCTGTCGGACGAGGATGTCGTCACCCTCAACAACGAGATCCCGGAACGACTGGATGATGATCAGCTCTTTTTTTTGCGATTCGATAAGCAGAAAGCATATCAGGAACTGCTGGAATTATCCTCTTCTTCTGATGCGATCATCGTAAGGATTAAGATCGCAACGTACCCAAAGAACCGTGAGAAAGCTATAGAGATCGTGGAGGAATTGCTTGTCCCAACCGAGGTTCTATGATCTGAACGTACATTCCCGGCCGGATAGTAATACTGAGCCGGAACAGATGGCTTCAATGGCATGCCGTATCGGGTTCAGTGGGATTGCGATCACGAATCATTCCAGTAGTAAGGACGCTGTTGTCGAAGTGGATATACCCGGGATTGAGGTATTCCGTGGCGTTGAGCTCATGGTCTCCAAGGCCCCAAAGCTTCATGGGCTTGTGGGAAAGTATCGTAACAAGGTAGACATCCTGGCCGTTCATGGTGGCAATGAGGATGTGAACAGGGCTGCTGTGGAGAACCCGAATGTGGATGTGCTGTTTCATCCTCAGACATCGACGGACGGAGGGATCAACCATGTGCTTGCACGATCGGCAAGCGAGAACAATGTGGCCATCGGGTTCAATATGGACACGATCATAAAAGGTCGTGGTGGACGTCGAGTGCAAACCCTTTCACATTTCAGGAAGAACCTGGAGATCGCACGCAAATATGATGTGCCAATGTTGATCACAAGTAATGCCGTATCAGCTTTAGCAGCGCCAGTACACATATT
>CAYRGB010000009.1:0-12259 GCA_964423715.1 uncultured Methanosarcinales archaeon
GGAATGCAGGCCAAATGACCTGCAAAACCTATTTTATATTATAATTCCATACGACTAGTACATGTATGATGTTCATTCAGTTCGAAAGGATTTTCCGGTGGTAGAGTCACTCATCTATCTTGACAATGCTGCAACGACCCAGACACCATTGCCCGCTGTCGATGCTATGATCGAGTATTTTACCAGCTACGCCGGTAACCATGGGCGCGGTGCCCACAGGCTCGCACGCCAGACCACTGATCATTACGAGGATGCCAGAGAGACCGTTGCACATTTCCTCAATGTGGAAGAGGATCATACGATCTTCACGAAGAACGCTACTGAGAGCATTAATATGGTATCCCACGGAATGAAGTGGACAGAGGGAGATCATGTCATCACGACCCTAGTCGAACACCACTCGAACCTGCTCCCCTGGTTGCGCCTGCGAGAGCAGGGAGTGGAGATCACGGTGATTAAGCCCGATAACGAAGGGAACATCGAGTCCCGGCAGTTTGAGGATGTGATACAGGATCGTACGCGCTTGCTGGCTATTAATCATGTATCCAACGTATTTGGATCGGAGAGGGATATCAAGCGTATCACCCGTATGGCGCACAATAGTGGTGCACTGGCACTTGTGGACGGATCCCAGTCTGCCGGCCACATGCCTGTGGATGTGAAGGATATTGGATGCGATTTCTTTGTAACACCGGGCCACAAGGGACTTCTCGGCCCACAGGGGACCGGAGTGCTGTGTGTGAGCGATCCGGAACTCATCGAGCCTACATACATTGGAGGCGGGGCCGTCCATACGGTCACCGCCACAGGGTTCGAACTGGAACCCAGTCCGGGCAGGTTCGAGGCCGGGACTCCGAACATACCGGGTGTCATTGGGCTGGGTCGTGCAGTGGAGTATGTGCAGGCGATCGGTGTGTCGGACATCGACGCGCATGAGAAGGAACTTGCCCGGGATGCGGCACGCCGCCTGTCAGATATCGATGGGGTACAGGTGTATGGTCCTGAAAAGAGGACCTCGGTGGTGCCGTTCAATGTGGAAGGTATGGATCCCCACGACGTTGCCATGATACTGGATGAGACAAAGGGGATTTGCGTGCGCAGTGGATATCACTGTGCCATGCCCGGGATCACACATATGGGACTCGAGGGCACGGTCAGGGCATCCTTTGCCCTGTATAATACTGCCGACGAGGTGACCATGCTGGTGGATTCGGTCGCACAGGTCGCATCGCTCTTAATGTGAAGAAACCGATCCGCAGGGGGTCGATCAGGCCGGGATCATTCCATCATCAGTCTGGTCAGGCTTGCCCTGGCCTCTGCGATCTCCTTATTGGAGAGTGTGATATTAATGTCCCTGCCTCTCAATTGCAATGCATCCCCTTCGACAGTACCGATCACAGAATGCGGCACGTCGCCGAGCAGGTCACACACAGCGTCCGGGTCAGCGGTGGTGAGGATCGCCCTTGCATGAGATTCGGAGAACAGAAGCTCGTCCGGACGCAGGTCTGCGCCTACACTATCCAGATCAATACTGGCTCCGAGATCGTCACACATCTCACACAGTGCGATCGCCAGTCCACCCAGGGACATATCATGGGATGACGTTATCTTGCCACTCTCCACAGTCCTGATCATCGAGTCAATGACCGCTGTTGCGTTGTCTGGCACTACTGGCACATGTCCATCCTTTGCTTTGTCGAGTATGGTATAGTATTCCGAACCTCCCATCTCGTCTGCAGTTACTCCAACAAGGATAATGGTATCGTGCTCGTTCACGAACGTGCCCGGAGGAACGGTGTTCACATCCTTCACCATACCAATCAGGCCGATCGAAGGGGTCGGCATGATGGCTGTACCGTGTTCTCCACTCTCATTGTATAGAGAAACATTGCCTCCTACCACCGGGATGGATAGATTGCGAGCCTCGTCACCAAGACCCAGGATCGCCTGTTTGAACTCCCAGTAGATATCGGTTTTCTCAGGATTTCCAAAGTTCAGGCAATCCACAAGGGCGATCCCCTGTCCGCCTTTGACCGCGATGTTCATGGCGTTCTCGAGCAAGGTGCCCCGGCCGCCCTGATAGGGGTCCAGATAGGTATGCCTGGGATTGCACCCACAGGACATGGCAAGACCCATGTCGCCGGATATGCGGAGCACGGCTGCATCTCCGCCAGGTTTGGCCACGGTCCGGGTTTGTACCTCATGGTCGTACTGGCGATATATCCACTCCCTGGATGCCACGTTGTGAGAGGACAGTACGTCCAGGACTGCTTGATTGAGGTCGTCCGGAGTATCGGGCTTCTCCTCTACATCACGTGCGGGGGGTGCTGTTGAGGGACGTTCGAAGGTGGGAGCTCCCTCGGTGAGTAGTTTGATAGGGATATCACAAACGATCTCGTTCTCGAAATCAATGGTGAAGTTCAGGAGCTCGGTGAATTCCCCGATCACACTGGCGTTGAGATCATATTTGTCCGCCACTGCGAGTATGGCATCGACGTTATCGGGTTCGACCTCCAGCAGGATACGTTCCTGGGACTCTGAGATGAGGATCTCAAAGGCCGTCATACCGGTCTCCCGGAGAATAACATTATCTGCTACGATGTGAATGCCCAGGTCGCCCTTGGCTGCCATCTCGGAACTGGCACCTGCAAGACCCGCTGCACCCAGGTCCCTGCAGGACAATATGTGGCCTGTCCCCATGCTCTCAAGGGTAGCTTCGATGAGCAATTTTTCTGTGAACGGGTCGCCGATCTGTATGCTGGGACGGTCCTCGGCCTCGGAGGATTCCGAAAGGTCACGGGATGCGAACGATGCACCTCCCAGTCCATCACGGCCTGTTGTTGAACCCATGAGGATGACCTTATTGCCTGACTGCTGTGCACAGGCGGTCACGATCATGTCCTCACGAGCAAGGCCAACACATACAACATTGACAAGCGGGTTGCCGCTATATGTTTCATCAAAGAATGCCTCTCCCCCGACCACGGGTACGCCGATGCAGTTCCCATAGCCGGAAATGCCTTCGATGATGTGTTCGAACAGGTACAGGTTCTTGGGAGTATCCAGTGGTCCAAAATATAGTGGGTCCATCAAGGCAATGGGACGAGCCCCCATGGAGATGATGTCACGCACGATCCCGCCAACACCGGTAGCCGAACCATTGTAGGGATCAACGTATGAAGGGTGGTTGTGGCTCTCCATACCGATCGCCAGGACCCAGCCATCCCCAAAATTAATGATCGCAGCATCGTCCCCGGGCCCGATGACCACCCGGTCGCCTGCGGACGTGAAGGTGCGGAGCAGGGGCGCACTGGAGCGATATGAGCAGTGCTCACTCCAGAGATTCAGGAAACAGCCCTGCTCAACAAGGTTCGGTTCTCTATTCATCTTTTCCATTATGATATTCAGGTCCTCTTCAGGTAGCATCCATGCGCCTCGTGTTATCTGGAAGTATAATTATGTTATTCTTGCTTGTGCCATAAATACACCATTGGTTAGATAAAATTTCTTTACCGGATGTCAGGGCTCTTCAAAGAGTATCTGGTTACCCACCGACAGGTGATGTTCATGTATCATTCCCGCTGGCATCTCGATCACATATTTGGCCTTTTCACCTGATGTGGCGAGACCAGTCCAGGCACGCATGTAGGCGCTCTTCACAATGCGCTTATTTGTATCCAGGAACAGTACCTCTATAGGAAATGGCA
Organism: uncultured Methanosarcinales archaeon; assembly: GCA_964423715.1. Taxonomy (GTDB): domain Archaea; phylum Halobacteriota; class Methanosarcinia; order Methanosarcinales; family Methanosarcinaceae; genus JAIOTO01. The sequence continues at coordinate 3,708 of CAYRGB010000009.1, forward strand.
CGAAAAGCATGTGGAGGGATACTTTCCTGGATGATGGGAACACGAACACCAGGGCATGGTCATCAGGAAGTTCTCTCCTGAACATCAATCCCCGGACCTGACCGATCAGACTCCTGGCGAACTCCACATCAGATGCAATGACCTAACCATTACCTTTTAATACCATTATTGATTACTCCATATACCAGTTTATATATATAATCGCTATCAATAGATAACTATAACGGAGGAAATACCCGAAGATGAGTTCAGAAATGTGCCCAGTTTGCGGATTGCCAAAAGAACTATGCATCTGTGAAGAAGTGGCTAAAGAACAACAGAGGATCACAGTGAAGGTCAACAGACGGAGATATGGTAAGGAAGTTACCGTCGTCGAGGGCTTCGATGCGAACGAGATCGACCTTCATGAGCTGTCAACCTACTTAAAATCAAAATTTGCCTGTGGCGGTACCGTAAAAGGAAGTGCTGTGGAATTACAGGGTAATCACCTAAGTCGGATGAAAGCTGTGCTGATCACAAAAGGATTCTCTCCTGATCAGATAAAGGACTAAGGATATATTAATAAAATAACTGTTCTGCATGAACGCTATGTAAACGATCTGATGCCGGTCAACGTTATCCTGAACGATTGCGAGAACCGGGAAGTTAGTATATGAAATCTATCTACATGGACCATGGTTCCACGACCGCAGTCGATCCCGACGTGGTTCGGGTCATGGCCCCTTATTTCATAGAGATATTTGGTAATGCTTCGAGCCTCCATTCATACGGGGATTAGGCAACTATAGGATTGAACGCCTCACGCCAAACCGTAGCCACTGCCATCGGAGCCCACCCAGAGGAGATTATATTCACATCAGGTGGTACCGAGTCCGACAACCTGGCGATCAAGAACTATATGAAAAAGAAACAATGATCGATAACTACATTAAATAATAAATTCATGAAAACGACATGTGAGATCATGGTACAGAAGGTCCTGCCTTCTATCAGGGCTGAACTGGCACGGATCATGATGTGCGAACACGGCTGTACACAGCAAGAGGTCGCGGAGGTTCTTGGACTATCAAGAGCCGCGGTTTCCCAGTACGTGAGCGAGAAGCGTGGGGCAGAGGTTACATTTTCCGAAGAGACCCAGGATGAGATCGGCAAGTTCGCATCAGAACTCCTGGAAGGACTTACGCCGCAGGACAAGGTCAGGGGAATGTGTGAGGTGTGCAAGTACGTGCAGCGGTCCGGCTGGTTCTACAAGAACGCACCGGATGCGGGATACTGCATTCTGTGCGGGGACAGCGAAGGCACTTGAAACGCAATCTCTGCATCAGCTGCAAGGGTAAAGGTCTCTGCGGAAGACCCCTCTGTCCGATACTTGAGAAGTTCAGGACCATAAAGACCGTCTCATCGGCAGTTTCCTCAGACGGCACGATTTTTGGGGCCTCGCCACCAGCGGTCTTTGTTGGACGATACGGATACCCGCAGGTACGTACAGGGCCCATGATCCCTCCTGAGATGGATGCTGCCGCGGCGCAGATACTTGAGGATCCCAAGCAGTTACTGAACATGGATATCCAGGACGTGATCGCAGAGCGTAGTCGACTTGTTCGGGCCAGTACGACCCTGGACGTCAGGAACTCGTTCGATGATAAATTGCTCCTGAAATCCCAGGAACTCGCCCTTTCACAAAGTGCCGTGGATACGGAAGCAAAATTGAGCAAACCATTATCCTGCAAAATGAAGTTCGATGATGTATTGACACCCATGGGTCCTGTCGGGGAGCTGAAGGATTTCGATCTTGCTGAGAATCCGAAGGTGCCACGAAAAGTGGATTATCTTGTGTATGACACTGATGCTCTGGCAAAGGATGCCGTGTCCGAGCTATTTGGTGGCGGGGTCGATTGCCAGCACATCACGCGTCTCTTGTCGATCGGATTGCTGGGACAGGACCGCAGGCTCGTACCCACCCGGTGGTCCATTACCGCTACCGATGATATGATCGGGAAGGAATTCATCGGCCAGATCAGGGACTACCAATCAATAAGGGAGATATCTGTCTTTAGCGGAGGGTGTTTTGGGAACTATTTCGAGATCCTTCTTATACCCCGCATATATTCCTTTGAACTGCTGGAAATATGGATGGAAAGATCGGTATGGTCCGGCAATTCCTCATGGATCGGCCAGGACATGGAGGGGCCGGACGGCAAGAACGGATACTCCAATCTGGCTGGAGGATATTATGCAGCCCGACTGCCAATCCTGGAATACCTGGCCAGGATACGCAGACAGGCCACGGTGCTCATAATACGGGAGATCACGCCTGAATACTGGGCTCCGCTGGGGGTATGGGTGGTGCGTGAGGCTGCTCGCAAAGCCCTGGAGAGCTCGCCACGTATATTTGATACTGTGGAGCAGGCACTGGACGATATGGCCACCCGGGTTCGTACCCCGGCCAGTGAATGGAAACCAACGTCCCGGTTGTTGGATGATCTGAAGTTCCAGACTACTCTGGATGCTTTCCTGTAAGTTGATGCATAATACAATATTATCAGCAGGAGAATTAACAGGTATGACTGAAAAATGTATGGTTGAAAATACCGATAGACAATTGATAGAAGTGCTGATCGAGAAGACGCAACAGCTCCTGAAGGAAAAACAGTATGATCAGGCAGTGGATGTTGCTGAGAAAGCGGTGAAGCATGCCCCGGGATATGAGGATGCGTGGCTTGTCCGGGCCCATACTCTGATCGCAACGAACAATTACCAGGCGGCGCTTGAAGCCCTCGAACAGGCACTTGCCATACGCTCGGACCTTCCCCAGGCCCTCCAGCTTAAGGGGAGCCTGTTGGTACAGCAAGGAGATATGCAGAGTGCTCTGGAAGTATTTACCACAATCTCTAAGCTAGATCCTGCTGAAAGGATGGCATGGTTCTCCAAAGCCAGTGTGCTTGGCGAGATGGGAGAATATACCCAAGCACTTGATGCTCTGGACCGTGCGATAGATATCGATCCACAGTGGCCGGAAACATGGTTCAACCGGGGACTGTTACTGTACAAGAGTAAGCAATACGAGGATGCCATAACAGCGTTCGAGAAGGCGATGGAACTTGTGGACGGGTACATTGAACCCATATATTTCAAGGGTCTTGCCCATCATGAACTCCGGCAGGAAAAGGAGGCGCAGGATAGTTTATATACTGCTGCTGAAATGTGGTATATGAAAGGGCTGTTCAGTGAAGATGGATCCGATTACCAGAATGCTCTGGCAGTAGTGGAGTCGGCACTGGACATGGACGTGAGCAATATAGACCTGTGGATATTGCGCGGGAAACTGCTCTTCAAGCTGGGATTCGCAGACGATGGTGCAGAGGTATTGTTCATGACTGCGGGTGTATGCATGCAGAGCGATGATCCAGAGAATGCCCTGCGCACCTATGATGTCCTGCTCGAACTACAACCGGATAACAAGCAGGCCTGGAATGACCGTGGCATGATCCTGGAGATGCTGGATCGTTTGGATGAAGCGGAAGCTGCATTCAAAAAAGGAGAATGATATATTAATCATAAGGGATATCAGCTTTTTAAGATTCGAATTGAGTCCGGAATATAGTTAAGTCAGGAATAAATAATGGAGTTAGCATAATAATGGATGTTTTCAATCCAGTGATCGTACTGCTTGTCATTGCCGGACTGTACATGGCATGGAACATCGGTGCCAACGACCTTGCCAATGCCATGGGTACATCCGTCGGCAGTGGGGCATTGTCCCTCAAACAGGTGATCATCGTCGCAGGTGTTTTCGAATTCTTGGGTGCAGTGATGTTTGGGAAACGGGTCACTTCGACCATCGCGAAAGGTATCATACCCGTGGATTCCATAAAGATGATCGATCCACATATCGTTGTCATTGGCATGCTTGCCGCTATACTGGCTGCCGGATTTTGGATCACCCTTGCTACATTCTACAACCTGCCCGTGTCCACCACGCATTCGATCGTGGGAGCAGTACTGGGGTTTGGGCTTGTCACAGCATACCAGGGTCTTATCTCCCTCTCATCCATCGACTGGGGCATGCTTGTGAAGATCGTGGGCAGCTGGCTGGTCTCCCCTGTACTGGGCGCAGTGCTGGCATATATTATTTTCTCCATCATACGGATATTGTTCCTTCAGAAAACCGATCATCCATACAATATCGAGAAGAAGTTCGTTAAACTTCAGATACTGACAGCATGTTACATTGCTTTTGCTCATGGATCTAATGATGTTGCCAATGCGGTGGGGCCGCTCTATGCGGGACTGGATGCACTCGGTGCCGTTAACACCGTTGTCCCTATCTGGGTGATGGCTGTGGGAGGTCTTGGCATGGTGATCGGACTGGCTACATGGGGATACCGTGTGATCGAGACCATTGGGACTAGGATCACTGAACTGACACCGACCCGTGGTTTCTCTGCGGAGTTCGCGACTGCGACCGTTGTTGTGGTACACAGTTTCAGTTCACTTCCCATATCCACGACCCATACTCTTGTGGGTTCTGTGATCGGGGTGGGACTGGCTGGCGGTCTTGCCGCAGTGGATCTGGGTGTTATATGGAAGATCGTAGCGTCCTGGGTCGTCACCGTACCTGCAGCTGCACTGACATCTGCAGTGCTATTTGTTGGATTGATGGGAGTTGGATTATGAAAAAACTCGAATATATAAGATCTGTTCTGAATGTCTTTGCAAAATCACCGTTCAAACCGCTGGCAATGCATGCGAGTAAAGGAACGGAAACCGTACTGAAGCTCAGTGAGGCAATGGATGCCTACTGTAAAGGTGATATGGGTCGGGTGGTGGTGCTCAGTGAAGAGATCGACATAATCGAACATGAGGCAGATGTGATCAAACAGACGATCCGTTCCCAGTTATCCTCCTCCATCATGCTACCGGTCAATGCAGAGGACCTGCTCAATTTCCTAAAACCACAGGATTCAATTCCTGATGTGGCTCAGGATGTTGCTTATTGGCTGACGCTCCAACATCAGGAGATCCCAGATGAGATCAAATCGGGACTGCTTGAGATCATGGGCAAGACTGTCGAAACCGCACAGATGTACGAGACGCTTGTGGGTACGTTGAGTGATCTACTGGAGACGTCATTTAGCAAAAAAGAGGTCGAAGAGGCACTTTCAATAGTACCTCGTGTGGAGGAACTGGAACATGAGGTGGATATTATAGAGAAACGGCTGGTCAGGCTCCTGTTCAAGAAACAGGATCAACTGGGCGGTACCGGTGTGTACCACCTGACAGAGCTGACCTTCACACTGGGTGAAATCGCTGATAAAGCAGAAAATGCATCTGACCGATAGAGAACGATGATCCTCAGGCGCTAATACTTTTTAGTATAATCTGTTTTCTTCATTGAGTACCCTGAGAAGTTCGATGACCGAATAGGCTGCACGTGTGATTCCCATGCTGCGTCGGTCGGTATCCGTGCCGGCCACGTAGAGGCTATTGATGGGAGTGCGAATATCTGCAAAATTGCCATTGATGGTGACCGCTGCTTTTTCTGGTACAAGGATCTGCTCATGTTCCATTTCCACATGGTCCTCCAGGTCAGGGAGGGCACGGTATATGGTCTGGTAGGCGTTCCTGATGGCCCCAGTATCCTTTTCCTGATCGTCGACCACGAACGCGAATCCCACAAGCTGTTTGCCATCGGGGGCCAGCGACGCATCATAGTTGCTGATGGGTATAGCCCAGTAGGGCGTGTCCTTGAACCAGATCTCTGAACCTGTATATTTGAATTCTTCCATGACCTTGTCGATTCCCAGCCAGATTGTCAGGCTTTTCGTATGGACGATCCCTGCAAGCATGTCCAGGTAAGAGGAAGGGAGGTCCCCCACCATGTCCGGTAGATCGGCGGCAAAGCCGGTGTGGACAACCATATCAGAGTGATAGATCTCGTCCGCTTCAACGCCTACCGCTTTACCGTCCTTTACCAGAATGCGTTTTACAGGGCATCCTGTCCGGATCTCCACTGAGGATGGGAGGGAATACAGTATGGCATTGAGTACGGATTTCAGCCCTTTCCGGGGATAAGCCTGTGAAATGCCCACACGGTTCGTTGCCAGTCGGCTCAGGGATGTGAACGGATGTGCCACGGAGTCGATCCTGGCGCGCAGGGACGTGTGCAGGTTGGTTGCCAGTATAGACTCGAGTATGGACTCAGTGGGTGTGACCGTTTTGTTCTTATTAAGGAGATTCTCAAAATATTCCTGGGTCACAGTGTCCCTGACAAAACTACTGCCTGCCAGTACGCGCTGAGCTGAGGTTTCGTGCATGGATCGGCCGGACAGGAAATATGAGATGGCGTTTGCAAAATCGTAGGTATCCTCTGACAGGTTTTCAGGGAGGTAGTCGTATACCGATTGGGTGGAGAGGTCCATCCCAAAGGAAGAGAAGGTCAGGGCCTTGGTGATGGCCTGGGTGACGGCAAGACGGTCCCTGCGGGGGAATATGTCAAAGGTGGCGAATTCCCTGATGGTGGAGGGGACCTTCATGAAGCGGTCTTCTGTCCTGACATAATAATGTCCGTAATCCTCAAAGACCGGCAGATAATCAAAATAGTTGTCCATAAGACGCTTTAAGGGTCCCTCCTCAAGATGGGTGATCGCATGGGGGCCGGTGTCCACCTGGAAACCGTCCACCTGGTAGCTACTGCAGTTACCTCCCACATGATCCTCTTTCTCAAGGACCAGCACTTTCTTGCCATGTTTGGAAAGGGTCAGTGCTGCGAGCAGGCCACTCACTCCGGCCCCCACCACAATTACATCATACCGTTCCATTTTCTTCTAACCTCTTATCAGAAGATCTCTGGCACGAGGCGCCTGGCGACCTCTTCGTAGGTGCTGGTGACATCCCCGTCCCCAAACCTGAACACGTCCTTGTCCATGGATCTGCCGGTGGTCTTGTCCCACAGGCGGCAGGTGTCGCAGGAGATCTCGTCCGCAAGCACGATCTCGCCGTCCTTGCGTCCGAACTCGAGCTTGAAGTCTACCAGGATCAGGTCCTTGCTATCCAGATAGTCCGTCAGCAGGGAGTTGATCTTCAGGGCAATTTGTTGGATATGAGCGATCTCTTCGTAGGTGGCTATTCCCAGGGCTACGGCGATGTCCTCATTGAGCATGGGATCGCCATGTTCATCGCTCTTGTAGTCCAGCACGATCACAGGTTTCTCAAAGCGGGTGCCTTCCTTTATAGGATATTTCCGTGTGATCGAACCAGCGGCTATATTACGGGGAATGACCTCTATTAGTATGATCTCAAGGGCATCCACAAGCATCTCGGTGTCGGATATCATATCAATGTAATGGGTCCTGATACCTTTGGCTTCCAGCATCTCGAACAGCTTGCGGGATATCTGGGCATTGTAATATCCTTTCCTGGAAGCTTCGCTCTTCTTCTTGCCATCGAATGCGGTGAGACTGTCCCTGAAATCCGCGATCAGCTGGTTCGGATTGTCGGTCCGGTATATCGTTTTGGCCTTTCCTGAGTACAGTTCTTCGGTTTTCATATATGTAACTCCAGTAATTGAATAAGGGATACTATAATAATATGTATAATATGTATAATAAATCTATCACTCAGATATTCTGGATCGTATGCTGTGCATACGCAACGTATACTATTAAATGTGTCTATCGCAGATAAAGTATGCATTTCAATACAAAATCTTATTACCTTTTAAGCATATTCTCCTACAGGTGATAAAAAATGGAACAGGAACTTATGCGAATCGGGGTATCCCTGCCTGACAACCTGCTGACCAAGTTCGACTCGATCATTAAGGAGCGAGGATATTCCTCTCGATCTGAGGGCATAAGGGATGCTATACGGAGCTACATCACATATTATGAATGGATGGGCGACATCCACGGCCGGCGCGTGGGCACCATCACCCTGATCTACGATCATACCAAGCGTGGGCTGTCCAATGCCATTACGGATGCGCAGCATGAATATACGGACCTGATCAAGTCATCCATCCATCTGCACATGGACCCGCAGAACTGCCTTGAAGTAATCATCCTTGATGGGGAGGCAGAGGACATCAGGAACCTGGATGAGAAACTCATGTCCCTGAAGGGCGTGAAGTTCGTCAAGCTCAACACGGCACCACCTGCCGAGAAGCTGTGAAAGGAAACGGTTTGAAAATACCACTCATGTGACATGGTTATAGGGTCATATCAGACACGGATCTGTACAGATTCTGGTCAAATTGGTTTCAGTTGGGTTATGATCCAGAATGCTAGTATGGCAATATCTCTGTGTCTGGGAACCAATCCTCCCCAAACCCCCGTCGTACAATACATCAACCTTAATTAACTTGAACAACAACATAACCTGCATGTGGAACAGATTACTCGAGAAGTTTGAGAGACACCCCGCACAACAGAAGGTCCTGACGATCCTCTTTGAGCGCGGCTTTCAGGTGAACGACGAGGGAAAGGTCACATCGGGAAGTATCGAGATCGCACACACGCAGCTCGCACGGGAAGCCGGGGTTGACCGGCGGG
>CAYRGB010000009.1:12269-14305 GCA_964423715.1 uncultured Methanosarcinales archaeon
TCCGACGAACTGCTCAGGACTATATTCTTGAACGTGCGTTCCATACCTTTCCTGCGTGATGTCGCCCCCTTCCTTGGACTCGGAGTAATCATTATCAATCCTGAGGATGCTGCCAATGTGGGAATACTGGCAGATGTTGCCAGGGTGATATCCGACAATGACATCAGTATCCGGCAGGCGGTATCGGACGATCCGTACTTCACCGACAGCGCCAGGCTTACCATCATCACGGATATGTCTGTACCAGGCAAACTGGTCGACGAGATCTTGAATATAAAAAGTGTAAAGGGCGTAAGTATCTACTGATAGTACTTACCTGATGGTCAGTGTGCGAACACTCACAGTATGGCCCCTGCAAAGGCCCGCATGACGCCCAGCATGTGCCTCGAATGGCGCGGGTTCAGCATCTTTTTTATCAGTATCGAGGGATGGTCCATATCGCCATACTCTGTTATCAGGTCAAGGATTGCCGGATTGTTTAACGAGTCCATCAGATCGTCCAGCTCACTGTCGTCACACCTCACCATAAAATTATGTATCCTCATTCCGATCCCGAGCTCCCGTCCGATCAAAGAGCGCCAGCGTGTATCATACTCACAAAGGCGGGGTGCTGACACATCCCCTTCAAGTGCGGCCGTTGCCGCAACCTCGCCGGCGATCTTGGCACAGAGGGCCCCGGGATAGACCCCCCCACCAGACGTGGGCTTCACCTGGCCTGCCGCATCCCCGACGATGAGGACGCCTTTGGTGTACGTCCGTGCAAGCGGACCCAGGGGGATGCCGCCCACTACATGGTCAAGAAACCCCGGGTCGCATCGCCCTGATCGCTGATGATCCCGGATAAGGGCTCGCAGGTAATCAAAGGCACTCTGCTCATTGCCAGGTTCCACAGCAAGGCCGATCCGCGATATGCTGTCGCTGATGGGTACGGTCCATGAGAATAAACCGGGTGCACAGGAGCCCATGAAGAGTTCTACAAAATCGTTATCATCGGAGGCGTACGGTGCTTCCACCTGCACTCCCGACAGGACCTGCTGCACCCTTCCCAGCCCCGCCATGCGGGCGATGGTGCTTCGCACGCCATCGGCTCCGATCACTACCTTTGCGGTGATAGTCTGTCGTACACCGTTGTGGATGACCGTTACCGTCTGCCGGACAGGACCGGTCTCCAGTTCCACCACCTTCGCCTTTAGCATCAGATCCACTCCCTGATCCACAGCCATGGCGGCAAGGCGGCGGTCGAACATCTTTCTTGAGACCACATAGGCCTTTGTTCTTCCCCCGTCAATGGGAACGCAGGTGCCCCCCGGAGCGTGCACGTGCGCACCGCGCACGCTATTGAGCACAAATCCCTCGTCCGGCCTGACATCACACTGTGAGAGAGCGCGTACGCTCAGCAGGCCGGTACACTGGACCGGAGAACCGATAGATGCATGTTCCTCCAGCAGCAGCACACGGGCACCCTTCGCCGCAGCATAGCGTGCTGCAGTGGAACCAGTGGGCCCACCGCCTACAACAATGACATCGTACATCATGGTGATCACTTCATACAATTTCAGGCACGATATGGAATGTCCTTTCTACCAAAGACGTTCAACATCTCCCGGAATATTATTTTTTCTGATATTCATTCACTATTTTCTAAGCCACCTGAGCCTGAAGTTGAACAGCAACCATTTGAGAAGATCCTTATATGTTATTTTAAAGGCCACAACATCAAGGAACTTATCAAATATCTCCTCCTGTCCGGATAATATCCTGAAAGCAAGGTCTGGATACGTGTACATTACTTTTGAGAACAGGCGTGAATATCTCAAATGCTCTCCAAACTCAGACTGACATATCGAACTGTACCTGTTAAGAGATCCTGCATGTTGATCAGATGACAATATCTCTGATATCACCTCCACTGCGATCTGCCCGGATCGTATGGCATATGCCAGCCCTTCCCCTGTGAATGTATCCACGAACCCTGCTGAATCACCACTTAATACTACCCTCTGACCTACCAGGTCCCTATCAATACCTCCGGAAGG
>CAYRGB010000010.1:0-14223 GCA_964423715.1 uncultured Methanosarcinales archaeon
CCACACAGCATCATGGCAAGGAACTCTCATATAACAATTATGTGGATGCTGACAACGCTCTGCAGACCGTCAAAGAAGTTGGTAACAACATGCCCGCAGTCGCTATCGTCAAGCACAACAACCCCTGTGGTCTGGCCACCGGCAACTCCCTGCTCCAGGCACTACATGCCGCCTGGGATGGAGATCCCGTCTCCGCGTTTGGTAGCATCGTCTGTACCAACACCGTGTTCAATCTGGAAGCAGCCCAGTTCCTCAAGGGCAGGTTCGTGGAGATCATCCTTGCACCTGGATATGATGACGATGCGCTGAAGTATCTCAAGGACAAAAGCAAGAATCTCCGGCTGCTGGAGCTGCCACAGTTCAACGAGAACTTCGATGTGGACTCCACCTACAAGTACGTGATCGGCGGGATGCTGAAGCAGTCCCGCAACATCGGGCTCCACGCAAAGTGGGACTGTGTGACCGAAACACCGTTCCCGGATGAGAAAAAGGAACTGTCCGACTTCTGCCTGTGCGCCTGCAAGTCCACCAAATCCAATTCCGTGACCCTTGCCTATGAGTACAGCGATGGCTGTTACATGATGCTGGCCATGGGTGCAGGACAGCCCAACCGTGTGGATTCCATACGCAAATTGGCTGCCACCAAGGCACGGGAGAATCTCAGGGTGATATACGACCGCGATAATATGGATATGTCTTTTGATGAATACTGTAAGTCGGTGATGTCGGAATGTGTGATGGTATCAGATGCCTTCTTCCCGTTCGATGACAGTATCATCCACGCCGATGAGAACAATATCAGATATATTGTCTCACCGGGAGGATCTATCCGGGACAACGAGGTGATCGCCACGGCCAACAGGTTGGGTGTGTCACTGGTGTTCACCGGAATGCGGCATTTCCTACACTAATATGATCAGGGAACGCAATCGTTAAAATGAGGGAGGGAGATCCCCCCTTAATATTCTTGTTCTCAGCCAAAGTCCCTGCTGTCCCACCACAGCTTCACTCGCAGGGACCGCCCCCGCTGGATCAGTTCATCCTTGTTTCCAGCCTTACCCCCATCCTCCTCCACTTCTAGCACGGATTCCCGCAAAAACTCCCTGAGCACGTCCTCCTGCATGGGTGTGGTGACCTGATAATGATGCCTGTAATGTCCAACCGCCTCATCCAGTGAGGAGAAGCGAGTGATGTGCTCCAGAGGGAAGACCTCAATGTTCGGATAGATACCCATCTGGTAAAGCACATTGTACAGCACATCACATTTGGGTCCGGTATGGTACTCACTACCATGCAACGTGGGCCAGATATTGCAGTACTGGGTATCCCAGGACGTCTCGCCTGCGAACCAGTAGAGGTAGATGTGCCCCCTGGAAACGTCCATCATCTTCCGGATAGCATCCCTGATATCCGGCATATGCAGGGAAAAGGACGCAATGATCACATCGAAGGAGGATTCAATGACCTCTATCGTGACATCCTCCCACCGTTTCTGCACACATATGATATTTTCAAGACCGTACTCTTCGATGTTGTCCTGCAGCACACCAGCCATGCCCCTGGACGGCTCAACAGCGGTCACGTGGTCCACCTGTGAAGCAATAGGTATTGCCAGCGTCCCGGGCCCGGCACCAATATCCAGCACCCGCGAATCCGGACCCAGGGCCAGACCATCTATAATCTTCCGGACACGCTCTCCACCATCCTGTTGCGACATATTCCAGAAACGTCGGGCATTCTCCGTCGTGCTCCACGGATCGGTATCATCCACAGCACCATGCAGCTGCTTATGCCGCCACATTGTCTCATTCCATACCTCATTCCAGTCGATAGTGTTGGTGTTCATTCAATACCCCATAGCATTCAACATTATGATGATCAAATTTCCCACAATTTCAAAGCCTCGTGTTGAGTTATAAGTATTCACATTGATAATGACGTATATCTGTCATAAGTATATCATTGCAAATGGCGATCATTGGGGAGATGGTCGTTTTGCATAAACCCACACACCAAAACATCGCATTTAATACCCATTGAAACATTCTATTGATCATGATGCAAACGAAGCGACCCCTGCTATTGATGATACTGGACGGATGGGGCTACTCCCAGACAACCGAAGGCAATGCCGTGACTGCTGCCAGTACCCCGAACCTGGACAGTCTGCTTGAGCAGTACCCGAATTCCCTCCTCCAGGCCTCAGGCGAGGCCGTGGGACTGCCAGAGGGACAGATGGGGAACTCCGAGGTCGGGCACCTGAACATCGGTGCCGGCAGGGTGGTCTACCAAGACCTTACCCGGATCAACCATGCTATAAAGGACGGCGAGTTCTACAGCAACCCTGTGCTGTTGGATGCAATTCAGTATGTGAAAGAACATGGCTCAAAACTGCATCTTATGGGTCTTGTATCCTACGGAGGCGTGCACAGCCACATGGACCACCTGCGTGCCCTGATCAAGCTTGCAGAACAGGAAGGACTGGATCAGGTCTATATCCATGCCTTCCTGGACGGCAGGGACGTACCACCCAAAGCAGCGCTGGAGGACATGAAGGAGCATGAAGCATACTGTGCCTCGACCAGTATCGCAAGGACCGCCACTGTCAGTGGTCGGTACTATGCCATGGACCGTGACCATCGCTGGGACCGAACCCGTCGTGCCTACGATGCACTGACCAAAGGCAAGGGCCTCACCGCACCGGATGCAGTCTCCGCGGTGCGTGAGAGCTACGATCGCGGGGAGAATGACGAGTTCGTCCAGCCAACGGTGATCGTGGATAACAATGGTCAGCCGGTTGCGACCGTAGATGATGAGGATGCAGTAATCTTCTTCAATTTCAGGCCTGACCGGGCACGCCAGCTGACCTATGCCTTTGTGGACGATGAGTTCGAGGGATTTGAGCGTGAGATCCAACCACATGTCCACTACGTCTGCATGACACAATACGATGAGAAACTGGATGTACCCCTTGCCTACCCTCCAGAAGAAATCAGGGACACACTGGGAGAGGTGCTCAGCGTCAATCATCTGCGCCAGTTGCGTATCGCTGAGACCGAGAAGTACGCCCATGTAACCTTTTTCCTCAACGGGGGAGTGGAGAAACCGTTCGAGAACGAAGAACGCGTTCTGATCCCCTCACCAAAGGTGGCGACCTACGACCTCAAGCCCCGTATGAGCGCCTATGAGGTGACAGAGGAACTCATCCAACGACTCATCTCCAGGCGGTACGATGCGATCATCCTGAACTTTGCGAATATGGACATGGTGGGACATACAGGTTTCTTTGATGCTGCAGTAGCAGCAGTAGAAGCAGTGGATGATTGTGTGGGTAAGATCATCCGGGTACTCCACGATGTGGATGGCAATGCCATCATCATCGCCGATCATGGAAATGCCGAGCAGATGTACAACCCTGACACACACCAACCGTATACTGCCCACACCACCAATCCGGTCCCATGTGTCGCAGTGCTCGACGAGGGGGACTACACGCTGGATGATGGAAAACTCTCGGACGTTGCCCCGACCATGCTGGATCTGCTGGGTATCGAGAAACCGGACGAGATGACCGGAACCTCACTGATACACCAGGCCAACGCTCAGAACCACTGATCCAGCGTCTTCTGGCCGGTGTCTGTGCTTGCTTCCAGACGTTCCACAGCTTTTGCCACCCGGGCGCGGGAGAAATCGTGCTCATCGCACAGGAAATAGAGGATCGCCTCGGAATCCGGTTTGTTCCATATCAGTTCGTAGTCATCGGTTACCGGAGGGTGCAGGAAAAAATCCTTCTTTGCATCCAGATCCTCGATGGTCTTACCCAGAGTATCCAGCACCGCCTCGATATTACCGTGTTCCCGAATGAGTTTCAGGGCCTTCTTGGGACCGATGTTCTCAAGACCCGGATTATAGTCAGTCCCCACGCACATGGCGATATCGACCAGCTGGGAACGATCGATGCCCAATCTTGTGAGGGTATCCTCCAGATCGATCAGCTCAGGACTTATGTCCACATAGATATTCTTGCCCGGCAACTTACGTTTGCCTGTGATCGTGAGGTTGCGCACCACATGCGGCGCACCGAACAGGAGAGAATCATAGTCCTGTGACCCGATATAATCTGCATCGCCCTGCTGTACCATATACGCGGCCTGGGCCTCTCCCTCTGACAATGCCTGCACACACGGGATACCCATGTATCCCAGCAGCTGCATGGAATCCTCTACGATCGTTTGGTCCACTTTCGAAGACGCCTGGGCATATTTGTAGGCCTCCTCAGCCAGCCCCTTCTCCTTCGCATCAGCCCATCTGGCACTGGCAGCTTTTCGAACATCAGTGCGCTTTTTGATCGTAGCAGACTTGAACTGGGGAGGTTTGCCATCAAAAACAAAAATAGGTATTATCCCCGTCTCACAAAGGTTGGTCAACCGGTACAATATGCCGGAGAGGTGGGATGTGGTGCGCCCCTGGGAATCCCTCAAGGGAGTACCGTCACGCTGCCGGATGATGCTCAGGAACTGGTACAGCGTGTTGAAAGCATCGATCGCCACCACCCTGTGAGAAAGATCAAGGAGCTCCACCATCCGTTTTTCAAGCAGTTCACCAATATCTGCACCCATAATACACAGATCCGACCACGTATAATTATCAGGAACCCCGGTATCACGAATTGTGAGAAGGAGCTGCGCCAGGATCAAGGCGAACATCGATGACCGAATCATCATGTCCGTTGATCTTCCCGACCTTGATAATGTTACCGACCCTGTTGATCATAGTGGTCTTAGTTATCTGTACCTGATGGCCATCATCTACGTTGCTGTTCTTATGGACCACAAGTACATCCTGACCTTCAACTGGAACATTGCCCAGTCTGGAGACCATGCTTTTGATGATCTGTTCAAAATCAGAATAGATCAGGATCTCTGAGTTCTTACCAGCTTTCTTGATAATACCGATAGGTTCCAAATTGATGCGCATGACCGCCCTCCCGAACATTCATTGATGTGTCATTCCTATAGCACCCAAATGCACAAGCCTATTAATATGGTTTGCGGCACAGATCGACGATCGACGATATTTGATCATTGACCTGCCTGTGAACATTGTTCACGTATCAGTATCCATTGCCAGGAACTCGTATGATATATCCCATCTACGGGATTTTTCACGACCTGTTTAGCGGTACTTCCTGCGATTGAACTCCTCTACGGCGCCATCCAAAATAGTGACTACCTCGTTCATTTTGCAATCCATATTGTGCTCAACACTCTGGATATTAATGCGTAGTGATCGCTCCTTTATATCCAGCGTGTTCTCGATCCTGCGCAGCCTCGTGTCCAACGACAGGATCATAGCAGCCAGTGCTCCGACCATAACCATGGCAGACAGTATGATCAATGAGTTTGCAGGGCTATACCTGAACCTGCCCAGCCATTCGAACGTAAGCACAAATGCTGACACTACCATCACAACGGAAAAAACTATGTCCCTTGTTTCCATCAGAAAAACCTCATCTCAATCACTGTTATTGGTATATAATGATTGATAGTATTTAAGCTTACGATAAAAGGAAGAAGGGGGTAGAGAAGCCCGCGATCGTTGGTCCGGGGAATGGTCACATAAACTTAAATACTCCATTGCCATCATACCTCTTAAAATTATAGTGGAGCAGGAGCCAATATCATTGAGTGACCAGAAGACTACTTTTAGAGATTACCTGCCAATGTTCGCAATGGCAGGATTCATCCTTGTTATACAGGTGATCGCCCTGGCGCTTGCAACACCAATGAACGAACTGGGGATGCAGGCGGTCGAGAATCCCGAATCCACTGCAAATTCCTTATACTATATTGGCATCATCCTGGTGTTCACAGCTCTGCTTCTTGTTGCAATAAAGAAGAATTTCAAGTGGATCATCCAGGTGACCATCCTGCTAGCTGTCGCATCCACACTGTATTATGGATCCTACCCACTTCTCTACATCCTTGGGATCGAAGACATGACCAATAAGTCCATATCCATTGTAGCATCCATCGGACTCACCGTGCTGCTATACAAGTTTCCGGAATGGTATGTGATCGACGTGATCGGCATAGTCATTGGTGCTGCGGCCAGCTCGATCTTTGGGATATCCTTTGGGATCATGCCCGCGATCGTATTGCTGGGGCTGCTGGCAGCATATGATGCCATTTCCGTCTATAAGACCAAGCACATGATCGATCTGGCAGAAGGCGTCATGGACCTCAAACTCCCAATACTGTTCGTCATCCCTAAAAAACGGGATTACTCGTTCATAACGGACAATGTCACCATGGAAGGTGAAAGAGAAGCATTCTTCATGGGACTGGGTGATGCCATAATGCCGAGCATACTTGTGGTATCCTCATATGTGTTCATCGAACACTCCGGATCCCTGCCCTACCCCACCATCGGGGCGATGATCGGGACCATCGCAGGATTTGTTGCATTGACCATACTCGTGATGAAAGGCAAACCCCAGGCAGGATTACCATTCCTGAACGGTGGTGTGATCATAGGATACATCGTCGGTGCCCTGATAGCAGGTACACCCCTGTTAGGATGAATACGCAGAATATACGAACGGGAATCGGGATTGAGCAGGCAAAACAATTGCTTGGCAGTTACATCGATCGTCACAGCTCACTTGCCATTTTCATAGGATGTGATGTTGCAGGCATCACAGCCCTCATCACACGTTTGCTCGCCATTATCATTGATCTCGGCATTAAGGGCTCGTGTACCATCTGCAAGCACCGAGGCATTGGACATAGCACCCCCGATCAATATGGCATCGAACAGCTCCTTCTTTGAAATACCAAGACGGTGCCCAACCCGGATATGCATCTTCATGCAGTGTTCACATCGCAGGGCAGATGATACCCCGATACAGATCAGCTCCAGGGTCTTGGGGTCCAGATGATCAAACTCACGCATGATCGAATTATCGTACATGACCTTTGGGATCAGGAACTCTGGCATATCCCTCATGAACTCGAGAATATAGGGAACCTCACCATAGCGCTCCTCAACACCGGAAAGGACCTCGGAGACAGCTTCATCGGGGTCTTTCTCCAGTATCTGTTTCATTTTTTCAAAATCCATAACAATGGCCTCACGTTATCCTCAATTAAAGAACAAATCCAACGTCTGATCTGCGCCTGATCTTTACCAGGATATAATTTTTCATCTTTGAAGGAGTGATCCAGGCTACGTCTGATAGGACCACACCCCCATCAAGCTCCAGCTTCTCGATCGAAGCATGATAGTCCTCATAGGGTAGCTTCACACGTAACCCATCAAGTTGAAGGGTGATCGGTACCGGTGCCAGAACACCATGGATATCCGGGACCTGTTCCTGGATCTCCTTCATCACCCTTGGAGGCAACACCGCCAACGAATCCTTTGCAGCGTCCTCACGCACGCGGTCCACCACCTCGCCAACCTTCTCGTTCATACGATCCAGTCCCTTGAGTTCATCCTCTCCACGCAGACGATGGGCAACCCGACCGATGTTGCCAATATACACATCGGCATTGGGAACATCCTTTACCTTCAGATCAGGACCACCTGTAACCACGATCGGGATATCGATGCCCTCCAGCAACTTAATTTTCTTGTTAATGATACAATCACTGAACGTTCCGAAGGTGAATACAGCAATATCATGCTCATTGATCAGTTTCCTCTCGTAATCCGCAGATAGAGCGACCCTACGACCCATCCCCCTGGCAAGACCGATCATGTTGGTGTTCGCGCCTCCACGGCGCAGGTACTCTGCAACATCACACGCCGAATGGGGCAGATGATGATATGCAAGTGTGGGTGATATCACCGCGATCTCCGTACCGGTCATGGGAGCCCTGGTGAGCTTACCCAATAAATTAGCACCAAGCGCTTCGATCAGATGGACATCCTTTCTGGGAATCAGCATTATCAGGGTGACCTCTGTGGATGCTGCGGTCTTTTGTATCAAATAACCACCGAGATCTTCCAGCAACTCAAGGATCATCCCATGCTTGTGCACACCTCCTTCATAGATATATGGATCAAGCACTGCCACCAGCATCACCTCCTTTTAGTTCATCCAGCATATGATCTGCCTCATCGATCCATTCCTGCTTCATGATATCCTCACTGGCCACAAAGACGAAATAATTATCATCCAATGAATGATAACGTACCCTGAATCCTTCGGGAGTCGAGCGTATCGCCATATCTACCAATCGTGATCGCAGAGTGCGCCGTGGATCGTCCACGACCATCTCTTTGATCAGGAGGATCTCTGTCTTTGGATCCTCCACAGTGATCAATAACGTTCTGCGCTCCGGCTGGGCCACTGCCCCTCGCCCATACCGTGCCCAGAGATGCTCAAGCAGACGTGGAAGGGGCCTCTCCTCCCGGATCTTTATCTGCACCTCTTTCATAGAAGTACCCTTCTCGACATCGGCGAAATCACCCACCTTCACAAGGGGAAGACCCGCCCGAAGTATGATAGCCATCTGGAACAATGAATCCTCTGGCCTGATCACGATCTTGAGTCGCCCAATAGCACCCGCAATCGTAAGATCGGAGATCACATCCTCGATGATCCTCCGATATGGTGCAGCCTCAGCCTCCACCGTTGTCTGCACCACGAATGTCTCGAGGGGTTCCATGCCCATCATCCCTCCACATAACCGGACACCAGTAGTGCCGCACCCACTGCACCGATCATATGTGAATGTGGCGGGACCACTACATCAATATTCAGCATATCGCTCAGGGCCTTGGGGACTCCTGCGATCAGTGATGAGCCACCCACGAGAATAAGCGGTTCCTTGACCTCGATCTCCTGAAGCTGCTGCTCAAATATCTGCTCGACCACACTGTGACAGGCTGCTGCAGCAACATCCTCCGGTGACGAGCCCTTGGCCAGCGAATTGACAAGGGATTGTATACCAAACACAATACAGTAGCTGTTCATATCCACATGCTCCTGCATGCCCTTTACAGCCAGATCACCCAGTTCAGTGATCTCCACGCCAAGACGTTTTGCTGTCATCTCAAGGAAACGTCCCGATGCACCGGCACAGATACCCCCCATGGTGAACATTCCTGGAATCCCATCCTCAACAGATATGGCCTTGTTGTCCATACCTCCTATATCAATAACAGTAGCATTTCCCTTCTGGCAGTCCGCAAGGAATACAGCTCCCTTGGCATTGACCGTGATCTCTTCCTGTTCCAGCTGGGCATTGAAATGCTCACCTATCAGGAAACGCCCATAACCGGTAGTTCCAATTGCCTGCAGATCATCCTGCTTCACCCCTGCCTGTTCAAGGGCCTGATGCAGTGCCTTCTCGGCACTGTCGATGACCCTGATAGTGGGGACCCAGCCCTCACCAATGATCTCATTGTCCCTCATCACCACGGCCTTGGTGGTGGTGGAACCGGAATCGACACCTGCCGTAAGCCCGGTCTGACGCTCCCGACCCAGCAGATGCTTTCGTTTGGCAATAGTGGTGAGTGCTTCCAGACGTGTCAGGAGCGTTGCTGCGGTCGTGCGCTCGGTGAACGAATAACTGATCACCGGCAGATCCGAATTCTGGAAAATGTACCGGCGCACCTCATTACGTACAATAGCCGCCTCTGCACATCTGAAACAGGTACCAACAAATACGCCATCTACCCGCGCAACACCTTCTACCACGGCCTTCGCCCTGGCCATCATGAGCTTAAGGTCCGGACTTGCGACCTCCAGCCCGAACTCCATGCAAATGGTGTCAAGGGTCGATACATCCATCTCCGGATAGACCAGTTTCGCATTCAATCCACTTGCTGCACTCTCCAGTTCCTGCTGTATGCCAGCGTACTCCGAACCACATGATACCAGAGCTATGATCACCTGATCGTCCTGTGTCATTGGGCATCATCCCCTACTGGCAGCGACTTCAGGAACTCTGCAATACTATACACAAACTCCCGACCATCCTCATCTGAATCCGGATACTCCGCTTCCAGGATCGGGATGTCCTTTTGCCTCACCAGGAACTTAGTCAGCTCATTGGTGCGTGCACAACCCATACATCCAAAAGCAATGGTTGCATCCCGCACAATGATAGCAGCCTCCGCCTCGTCGATCAGCGGTCCCACAAGGGCCATCCTACCCCTGACACCAGCAGGCACCTCCACGGCAGCATATTTCAATCCCTTCTCCGGTTCTTCGGGAGTGATGTTCAGAGGAGGGGAATCCACCCCTATCGTATTGATCTTCTCACGTATCTGTCCCATCATTGCAAGGGGCTTATGACCGAACCTCTCGACCAGATCAGAAAGGATCAGGCTATTAGTTGGATAAATAAACACTTTTGACAATTTTACACCTCATAATTCTGATTCGATGATATCCATTAATGCTAATATTCCAAGTTTCTCCGTATGTCTGCCTTTCTTCTCAAGAGGTACCTGGGCATCATATGCGTCCAGTGCATTCCCGATCATCGGAAGCATATTGACCTCTTCTCTCAGGAAATGAAAACCCGGTCGTGGCCCGCCTCCTCTGCTGGCCCGACAGCGTCTCTCATCTCCCGGAGGAAAACCTCTCTCCTTTACAAAAATGTGGTTCCGGTCCTGAGACCTGAGTTCCTCTACCACCCGTTTGACCGCATCCTGAGGACCTGTCACCATGGTTCCGAAACATGTTTCCTTGATCGTGATGGACGTTTCTGATTCGTAGACCTTCATCGCTGCATCCGCGGGGAGTATGCTATCCGAACTGATCACAACTATCCTGGTAATAATGTCTCCATCCTGTTGTTCATCCACCATCATTGACCACCATCATGACTTTCGATCACATACATAACGTCACCATCCTTCAATCCTGCCAGTTTTATGGGTTCCAGTATTCTGCCAACGACATTGGTACTTGAGAACTTTTCACCGGTGGGCCCAAAGAGATCATCGTCCGCCGTTTTCACACCCACCATGCCCACTCTCTTCGCAGCCTGGTTGGTCACTCCTATCTCACCGGCCAGGACAATTTCCTGTGGCACGTTCTCGGGCATGATCTCCTTATACCTCTCTGCCTCCCGTTCTGCCTTGAACAGGTAGGTATTCTCATAGGTCATCATCACAGGCAGCGGACCTACTGGTTTGAATTGCAAACCAATAGCATGTCTGAAGAAATCCAGGGTCTTTGGAGCACGATCATCATATAGCTGTATCCTGACCAGCTTTGATCCGGGCACTCCCTGAGCCGTAACCTTCCTTTCCCTCAATATATCCAGTGTGTTGTTCGGGGTCTGTTGCACGATAACGGCATCATCCTGAATATAACCATCCCTAACAAGCTCTACGCCAATGGACGATAGGTGTTCGCCTGCCTCCTGGAATCCTGTTCCCAGGACCATGACCTGCTGTGGTGTGGTCCTTACAGTGATAGAATGACCCGCCTCGGCCATTCTAACAAGATCCATGCCATCAGAAACACGACCGACCACGGAATGCATGATGCTGGCCGTGCGATCATCACGTGCGATGAATGCTTTGCCTGTACCATATCCCACGGTCCGGACCCATACAGTACCCGCGTCCCTTGGTTCAAAATTCTCGTAGGTGCACATCTCGCCGTGCAACGAACCATCCACAATAAAGGAACTCGACACAAGATCGATATCGAACGTACCATCCCTCACCAATGCAAAGAAATGTTCCGCACCCTCTGGAGCCAGGGGATTCATATCCACACCCACATAAGTAAATACACTGCAACCATCCTCAAGTCCGGTATCGATATCGGTTGTGAAGATGTGCTCACCGGTCTCTTCCCACTCAATCACCGGCTCGATAGCAAGGATCAGGTCATTTCGCCCCAGCCGGGCCAGCATGCCCCTCCCACTCACTACATACCCGAACGGGCCCTCAGCAGGTGCCCCATATTCGGACGAGTGTGAAGTCAGTGAAAATATCAGATGAGTATTCTTCGGATCAAAGCCACCGGCACCGAACAGCACTTCATATGTATCAAGATCAATAGCCCCCCTCATGGAAACTACATCAGTCTCCATTGGTCCAAATGCTACGGCATTGTTGTTCGTCCAACGTACAGGTGTGTTCTCATAGTCCCTGAAATGTTCTGACCATCGCCTGATAGAATCTGATGCATCATCGTACATCTCGATCTTCAGATCGCCCTGAGACGTGCGCACAGTGTAACCCTTGATCACGTCAGCCTTACGGCTTTCGACATTCTTGATAACTCCGACCGCGGTGCCGTCCTGATACGGAGCATTGGAAATATCAATGGCATTCCTGATGGAAGCATCTCCCGGCAATATAATCGAATGCCCATTGATCTGAACGTGTACCTCTTCACTCATCTCGGTAGCCTCCTGCATTGAGTAACACTATGGAACCAATATTAATAAGCTCATTCCTGAGCAGCCGGGACACGTTCCTTTCTGGTCAGTTGGGCAAGGACCTTATCCGGCTCACCGACTTCGATGATCTTTCCACCACGCATCAAGGCCACGCGGTCACACACCTCAAGCAAGAAGTCCATGTCATGGGAGACGATGATGAACGTATCACCCATTTCATCCCTGGCCTTGAGGATAGATTTTGTGACCTCGACCTTTGTGATGGGGTCCATGGTCCCTATGGGCTCGTCCATGACAATGATGTTCGGTTCTTTCATCAGGATCTGTGCCAGAGCAACACGGTGTCGTTCACCTTCACTGATCTCATCCATCGTCTTGTCCAGGATGGACTTTGCCTTTGCCTCGGAGAAACCTGTGGTGATCAGTGTCCTGATAGCTTTCACGGTTGCCAGTTCATATGGAAGATCGATACCAATGGATTCTGTAAGATTATCAATGATCGTGCGGTGCGGATACAATCCATACTCCTGGTGAAGGATGCCCATATATTTGGTGGCACGTCCCCTGTTATCCGGCCCTGGCACCGTCATATCCACCCATTCATCGCCAATACGCACGTGGATATCACCTTTGGTAGGCTGTATATTGGCCATCAGGATCTCGGATGTTGTGGTCTTACCCGCACCACTGGTACCTGCAAGACCAAATATTTCGCCTTCCTTCACATCGAACGAGATATCGTCCACAGCATATATGACACCCCTGGACACAGAAATATATTTCTTTGTCAGATTCTTGACTATGATCAGGGGATCACCCAGCATTACATCACAACTCTTCTCAACATGTGAAGCAAATTTCATGAACTCCTCTGCGACCTCGCTAGGATCGCCTTCTTTCACGATCTCTCCCTCCTCCAGGATGATCGCCTTGTCAGCCATATCCTTAATGACCTCAGACCAATGGGATGTGATCACCATGGTCATTTTGTAATCCTTGATCGCTTTCGCTATAACATCATGGACGACATCGGCCGTATGCGGATCCAGCGTACCTGTGGGCTCATCTGCAAGCAACAGCATCGGATCCCTCACAAGTTGACGTGCAAGGACGACCCTCTGTTTCTCACCACCACTAAGATCACGTGCCACATGCATGATCCGATGTGACATACGTACCTGCTCCAAAAGTTCCATGGCCCTATCCATGGCATTCGCGCTACTGTGCCCGATCTCTATCAGAGAATTAACCACATTGGTAATAACACGATCATCACCATACAGAGCAAAAGTACGTTGCAGCATGATGGCAACCCTCTTACCAATGTTCCTGCGAACCTTGTCATGTATTCCAAGTGATACAAAATCCGCCTCGAATGGCTCCAGTGTTCCCTTTCCGCAATGAACACATTTCATACCCTCCATACTTGGTGGCTCGATGTGCCCACAATCACCACAGCGTGCGATATGGTAGATGATCGAGCCAGATATAGATTCATATTCCTCGGCCCCACGCAGTGCGTGCATCAGAACCGTCTTGCCTGATCCACTTCTTCCAAGTATTCCTACAACTTCCCCTTCATTGATGTTGAGATTGATGTTCTTCAGGACCTTCGTTCCACCATAGGCAATGTTCAGATCCTTCACTTCGACGAATAATGGCATTTAGCTTTCCTCCAAATTTATAACGTGAACTTCCTTTTCCCATATAGTTGATTAAATTAGTAGCAGTTTTGTATTTGCATTATTCAGACACTACATAAACATAACGCATTATTTTATCACTGTTAACTTCATAAAAGTGCCTCATGTGGCGGATTCGCGTTTTCCGGCGATCAGTTCAT
>CAYRGB010000011.1:0-14142 GCA_964423715.1 uncultured Methanosarcinales archaeon
TGCCTTCTCACATAGTTTGCAACCAATACATCCAAATCCACAGACTGCCTTGACCTGTTTCCCTTTGTCATGGGACAAACAACGCACATGGACCTTCTCTGTTTCCTTTGCCAGTATCAGAATCTCATTGGGACATGCTTCGATACACATACCACAGCTTGTACATAAATTCTTGTTCACATGAGGTAATCTGTCCTCACCAATTGTAATCGCACCAAATGGACATGCACGGACACAGGTGCCTCTGCCCATGCAACCATAGTTGCACCCTTTCTCGCCATCTGAGAGCATGATCACCGCAGTGCAATCCTCAATACCCTCATAATCAAAACGATCGGTGCAGTTCACGCCACCATTACATCGGACATATGGGTACGCCTTCTCACCTTTCGAGACTTCCTGGCCTAGGATGCCACCGATCTTCTTTGCCACATCGAAGCCACCTACAGGACATCCGTCAAGGGACGCGTTATCATTAACAACGTGCTCGGCAAAATCAGCACATCCCGCGAAACCGCATGCTCCACAGTTTGCACCTGGAAGGATCTCCACCACCTCCTCCACAAGGGGGTTTGTCTCAACCTGGAATTTCTTCGACGCTGCGATCAACATCAGACCGATAGCAAGTCCAAGGCCTCCAAGGATAGCCATTGATTGGATCAATAATATGGAAAGGCTCATATGGGTATCACCTTGAAATAATTAACAAATGCCATGGATAGCATCATTGCAATAAGAAAAGCCTGGGGAAGACCTCTCACCGCAGAAGGGACGTCCACCAGCATCATGCGCTCACGTATGTTGGACATCATCAGCATCACAATGGTATAACCAAGCCCTGCCGAAACACCGAATACAACACTCTGAATAAAGGAATACTCATACATTACATTGAGCAATACAACACCCAAAACAGCGCAGTTCGTGGTGATCAGAGGTAGGTAGATACCCAGTGAACGATACAGAGCAGGAACATTCTTCCTGACAACGAACTCCACCAATTGCACCAGCGCTGCGATAACAACGATGAAACTGATCAGACGCAGGAACTGCAGATCCAGTGGCACAAGTATGTATGCATATAATATATAGGAAACTGTAGCCGCCAGTGTCATCACGAAGACCACCGCACCGGACATCCCTGCTGCACTTTTGACATCCTTGGTCACACCCACGAACGAACACAGACCAAGGAACTGTATAACCAGGAAGTTCTTAATGAAAAGACCATTCATGAATATGGTAAATAAAGATTCTTCCACCATATTATTCACCTCTCTCCAATTTCTTTGCTTTTCGATGATTCACGACTGCCATAAGAATACCTATCGTCAGGAACGCACCGGGGGGAAGGATCATGAATGTTGAAGGATCCATCATAGGAATCGTCACAAAAGTATGACCGAATGTAACGATCTGACCGGTCCCGAGGAGCTCTCTGATCCCACCAATGAGAATCAACACGAGCATGAACCCTGTTGAGATACCCAGTGCATCAATGAGGGAATCGAACACATTGTGCTTGTTAGCATACGCCTCCGCCCTACCAATGATGATACAGTTGACAACGATCAGGGGAATGAACACACCTAATGCTTCATAGAGAGGGGGTGTATATGCCTCCATCAGCATATCAACAATGGATACAAAGGTCGCAATGATCAATATAAATATAGGTAATCTGACCACTGAAGGGATCTGTTTCCTAAGTGCAGAGATCATAATATTCGCCCCTATTAGCACGAATGCAGTGCCTGCAGACATCCCTATTGCATTCCCCACAGAGGTCGTTACTGCCAGTGTGGGACAAAGACCCAGTACAAGACCGAATATAGGATTATCCTTTGTGATCCCACGTATAAATTCATTCATTACATTACTCATGATGTCACCTTTTTTGCGCCTCTGCCTCTTGCACGACCGATACCTGCTTATTCAAAGCATCCACAACTGCCTGAGAGGATATTGTTGCACCGGTGATAGAATCTATCGCCCCTCCATCCTTTGAGAGGCTCAATTTCTCCAGTTCAACATTGGAGAACTGGTCTCTGAACCAGGGTTCAGTTATCTTTGCACCCAGTCCGGGCGTCTCAGAATGACGCATGACGTCCATCCCCTTGATAATCCTGAACGAGGAGTCCACGCCACCTGCAATATCGATATTCCCCTGCGCACCGGGCTGTTCACAGAAGAACGCATAACCGATCAGGTTGCCGGATGCATCCTTTGCACGATAATATAGGACCTCGCGATCGCCGTCCTCATTGATGATCGTATCCCCATACACTGCTTCAAAACTATCAGCCTGCGGCATGATATCAGCCAGTGTTACCGTACGCGCCTCTTCGTAGTTGATCTTTAGCTGATCATGTGTTGGCACATAGGTAATACCCAAAAGAACCGCTGACACGACCGATATCAGCACAAGCTTCCATATGACCTCAACTGTCTTATTTCTTGACTCACTCATCTATAGACACCCCCAATTTTCCGAAGGGGATCTTTTCTATAACACGACGATACTTGTTCTGCAGATACGACTCTGCCCCAAATGGTCTGGGAAGGGTGCTGTTCTCAATGAAAGAGGAAACACAATTTGCAAGGAACAGACCATAGAATGTCGCATAGACATAATTATCAAAATGACCATAGATCACAGTCAGTATACCGCAAACGACACCATAGACCATTCGTCCCTTCTTGGTCACCGGAGAGGTTGCCGTGTCTGTTGCAAGGAACAACACGCCGAAAAGGAAAGCACCTGTTATAACATAAGACAGGTTGTCTCCGATCAATGTGGCAAGGACCACCGTTGTCACGAAATATGATAGAGGGATTCTCCATTCCATATATTTCAGATAAATAAGGACCACTCCTCCTAACAATGCAATAGGAGACACGCCGATCAACAGTCCTGCGCCGTTCTCCAACATAAGGTTAGAGATCGCACCCAGTTGCGGGAAGGATACTGGTGTCATGATAGAACCCCATGCAAGGCTCAGGAACACCCATGCTGCAAGCACGGGATTGAACACATATGAACCGATACCTCCGAAGATATGTTTACCTATAGCTATTGCAAACAATGAACCAACCATGGGGACCCATATCGGTACCTCCGGCGGAACGATCAGAGCAACCATAAGTCCGATCATGATCGCATGACCGTCAGTAATAGATATCTTCTGATAGAATGCCTTCTGTATCGCAACCTCGACCACGATCGCCGAGAACACGCCTGCGAGAATGATGCCAAGTGCCGGTACACCGAAGAAATAAATAGATATTAAGGTTACCGGCAAAAGAGCAAACATCTTACTCCAGTTGATCTTTTTGAACGTAATCTCATCTTTCCTATGAGGGGGAGCTGAAATCGTAAATGCCATTTTAAACACTTCCACAAGAGCATCCTATTTTGAGGTTCGATGACTCCTTTGGAGCTATGTCCTCATATGCCCTATTAATCGATTCTTTTGAGTACCTGATCAGCTGGAGGATATGTATCTTTGATGGACAGACCGCTGCACACTTACCGCATTCAATGCAGTTGCCAATATTCATCTGGCGACATTCATCGAACCGCCCCTGATCTGCAAGAGCTGCGAGCCTATTGGGAACCAGTTCCACAGGGCATACATCCACACATCGAGCACAATGGATACATGCAAGAACATCATCGTGAGACACCTCGCCTGGCCCCTGTACAGTGATCGCCGTCGTGACCTTTGTGACCGGCACCTGGTCAGTATACTGGGCAACACCGGTTATGGCCCCATCAGCTATCAATTTGGCAGGTTCACCCACATATCCTCCGCATGCCTCAATGACATCCCTGAATGTGGTTCCGATCTTCACCAAGATCCTTTGGGGATTCTTTACCATTCCTGATACTGACACCACTGTTTCAATATAGGGCTTGCCTTCATGAAGGATATCGTACAGCGCTTTTGCAGATTTAATACTACATATCGCAACACCCACATCAGCTGGTGCACAATGGAAGGGGACCTTCCGTCCTGTTACATGATGAGTGAACAAACTCAATTTATCCTTACCATATATGCGATCATGGGACACAACAACCATATCTGATCCCTGATCCTTAAGATAATAACCAATATGCCTGTTCCCTACAAGAGGACCGACATTAATGCGCTTGCCTTCATATTCCAGACCATCGAAGATATTGATCGAATCCCTGTCATCATTACGCAGTACAATAGCACCTTTTGAAGCCTCTGCTGCCTTCATCAACAACCTAAGGGATTCAAGCATCCTAGTACCATACTGAACAGACGTATCAAAATGTCCACCGATCCATTCCGAGGAGGTGGCATCGATGATAACAGTGTCAATATTTTCCCCTTCTGTAGAAAGCACGCGATGGGTAGGGACGCCATAATGTTCGACGATTCCCGCGTCCTTGATGACCTTGATCAGGTCTACATCCACTAAATCCTCAGTCGGAACGAAATCCACACACGTGCCTGCCTCTGCGGCCTCTATGATCACGCTCTTTACCTCGTTCCCACGGGAATTGGGGGCATCCTCGATGGAAACCACCTCTCCACATACACTGGAATGCACACATGCACAATCGTCCGAACTGCATTCCCCTATCTTCTGACCGACTAGTACATGATCACCCTTTTTAACCAATTGATCACAATCTGTCCCATTGTGCTGTCGTAGGGGAATTATCACTTTCTCTGGGACTTTGTCCATTACATTGATATCTGCCAAAAATAACAACTCCTTAGAATGCTGACTCCCTTTCTACTTCCGGTGGTTTCTCGCCCAATATTGTCACATCAATGGTCTTCGCCGAAAAATTCGTTGGCGGGCTTGTGGCCGCGGGATCAGAATCGTATCCCAACACGGCCCAGTTCACATGCGGCGTGGTCTTGTGACAGGATTCACAATCCGGCTGTACATCGAAATGCACATTCTGGAGAGTCGTGGAACTGGATGCTCCATGACAATCATCACACATTAGCGGATCCGCCATACCGACTTCAGTGCCTGCGATGTTGTGACCCAGGCGGTAGTACAGTTTCACGTGCCTGAGAATTGCATTCGGATAATCGGCAACACCATCATTGTTGTTATCATAGCCACGCATCTCCTCGTATGTCATCTTACCATTAAGGTCCGCATCTGCATCCTGTACATAGGATACCGGAATTGGGTCACCGATCGATCGACTGGTGTTCGGGGATTCTACAACATCTGCATCTTCACCCGCATCCCACCAGACACCTGTGATCACATTGAACGGTGCCAGACGGACATCACTATCATTCTTTCCATCGGCGATCTGCAGCTCATTCGAAGACATCCCATTGGACCAAGCCAGCACAGGAGTGAAATCGGACATCCTTAATGAATCTTCCCTCACACCACTTGACCAGTCGAACGACTCGAGCGGAGTTCCGCCGGCAAGTTCCCCTCCTGGTAGTTCAGGGATATGACATGACTCGCATGTAAGGGTATCAAGGTGTGCATCAATGATCCCACCGTGGGAAATACCTTCATGGCAACCCGCATCGGTGCAACTGCGCATCTGTCCGATATCACCGTGAGCATCATCAATGTCCGCAGACACGGCTTCAACATCTGGACCGGGCATCGATCCTGCGATCTGGTGGTCCTTGGTCATATGGCACTCCACACAATTCACATCTGCATGCACATCATAAGCAGCACAATCCTCCTCGCCCCACATTACAGCAGTAGTGGTCGCATCGGTGCTATGACAGTTCGTATAACAGGATGATCTATCAGGAGCAGAGTTCACAGAATCGTGGAACACAACAAGCAAGGGAAATGGAGTGAGCACATCAAGCATATAGGTACCAATATGTATAGGATCCTTCTGCACCACTGACCTTGCATCGACCATGGCCGCATCGTTCGCATTCTCCATATTGCCTGACTGTATAGCTTCTGCACGCTTCTCAGCATCGTACAGACCGTACTGCTCATGGCAGATCATGCAATCGATATCGACGCCGTATTCTTCCATCACTCCACCACCTGGGTGATACTGGCCGAACTTCTCTACCCATGTATCCTTACCTTCCACATTAACATCAAAGTTCATTAGGGGAGACCATTTCCCGATATCCCTCTGCACATGGGAGGACGCCTCCACATGTTCATGAACATTGAAATGACAGCCTCCACAACTGGAATCTGTCCACTTTCCCTCCGTCATATAGTGATGTGCGATCAATTCATTCCCTGTATAACCAAGGCTTGCATAAACACCTGCGAACGCGAACATAGCAACAGCGATCGCAATCAGAATAATATTCAGCTTTGCCATAGATATTACATCCGTTCCTTTTTAATATCTTCAAGTTCCCTGATCACAACGCCAAGGATATTCCTCAACCGCTGTTCGTTCATCAATTCCATATCATCTGAGATGTAATTATTCAGAGGGAACTCTTTGGGGATCTCACGTACATTGAAATCAAACATCCTATCCATTAATCCCTTTTTAGGAGTAAAACCTAAGAACTTCACATCCAGATGATTCCCCAGTTTATGTGCTCTTAACTCGATCTTTTCCAGAGGTGAATCGGACTTGATATAGATTATCTTGTAGTCTGCACCAAAATGCTTCTCAATGCCTTTCCAACCGTATTCTCCCATGACCTGATGTATCGCAACGGCAAGGTACCTGTCTTTACCAGAATCAGCTGCAGCCCCTGTTCCTGTTTTAGAATTACTCATATGGATACTCCTAATAATATTAATAATATTAATAATTGCAATTAATTGAACAATGATTGATTTACAAAATGACTGATTTACCTTATTTATAGCTTTCGAATTAAGCTTAATATTCAAGCATACATTTCAGAATGCATGAATATAAGGACCATAACTATATTCATATTGATCGTTGTACTGTCAGTCGCTCTTACTCAACTTAATGGGAAGCATCAGGCAGATCCATCCCTGTCGGTACAGACGTTCACCCAAACTAGAGAAATAATGGATACGAGCGTTACCATCACCATCGTTGATGAATATGAGGAACATGCTTCTCGAGCAATGAACAATGCTTTTGAGCAGATCGATCATGTCGGTGATCTCATGACCTCATACGGCAATAGCAGTCAACTTGTGCAGCTCAATGAAAGGGGACAACTTGACAATGCTGATGAAGAACTTGTGTATGTGCTTGGACAGTCAAAATACTATTCCAACATCAGTGATGGAGCATTTGATGTGACCATCAAGCCAGTACTTGACCTCTGGTCGAGCAAATTTGCCCCGGGCGGCACACATGAACCTCCCACACCACATGAGATAGAGGAAACACTTGAACTGGTCAATTACACGCAGATCTTCATCGAAGGTAACAATATCTCACTGGGAGAGAACATGGACATTGTTCTGGGTGGTATCGCAAAAGGATATGCAGTAGATAAAGCGATCGAGTCACTGCGGGCAGATGGAATCGAGAACGGTTTCGTGAACGCAGGCGGAGACGGACGTTACATCGGTTCCGGGCCTGAGGAGAATCCTTGGAAAGTAGGGTTGCAGAACCCTGACAAAGACGGTGACGCAGTGAGTGTGATGAACATACAGGACATGGCAGTAGCAACTAGCGGCAACTATGAACGCTATTTCAGTGAGACGGCAAAGGTATCACACATATCAGACCCGCGGACAGGATACTCTGCCCAGGGTCTCATCAGTTCCACCATTATTGCTGAATCCGCAATGGAGGCCGATGCCCTTGCAACAGCAGTCTTTGTGCTTGGGGAGAAGCATGGGTTGGAGATAATCGAGGGGATGGATAACGTGGAATGTCTTATCATCACATCTGACAGGCAAGTAATACGATCAAGCGGGTATTCAAGTTACGAGACTAAGGAAGTATGACCGTTTACGATCTACCCTTACAACCAACCTATCACAGCATGACCTCGTGAAGCGTCTCATATATAGGACCCTCCGGGGTCAATGTGCTTTTTTTCAACTGGATCCGATCCACTCGCATTGTCCCAACATGAGCGCCTTTCAAACAATCCAGCACTGCCTTGAACTCATCCTTTTGATCCGCAGGCATGTGTTTCACCCGGGCAAGGGTAGCATGTGGCATATAGTCGCGCCGATCCTTCTTGAACTTGAACGGAGACAAAGCAGACTCCACCCTATCGTGTAAGACACCGAACTCACCCTCTGCACCGAGCCACACCACCCTTGCACGCGAAGGCGTGGGAAACGCACCCACTCCTGCGATCCTTGCATCGAACGCTACCCCCCCGAGGTTGTCCAAGGCATCCACAATATAGGGCACATTGGACTCCTTCACGCCCCCCAGGAACTTCAGGGTGATGTGCACATGATCCGGTCTCACCGGCCGCACCCTGAAACCCGTAAACCCTGACTGGATCTCCCTTATGCGATCCTGAAACTCCTCCGGCAGCTCCACTGCAATAAATACCCGTATCAAAATAATCACCTGTAGAGACATAGTACCTCCAACAGAATGACTCTTTCGGTCGTCGGGTGAGGGAATATATATAACAAATAATAGCATAAATAGTATCAATTGAATTGTACATAGGGATGAAATGAACACCACAGATATTATTGCGGCATCGGCACTTAAGATCGCTGAAGAGCTTGGAGCATGTGCGATCGTAGTATCCGGCAATGTGTATCTGGATGAAACAGCAACCGACATTCCCATATATTTTGCATCCAGACGACCAAAGAACATCATCGACAACCTCGTCTCGGGTTCGGAAGATCTTGAAAGAACAAGGAAGGTCACCGATGAGATCAATCAGCAAACTGCCGGTTACATCGAACATGTCGAACATACCGCTGCCATTGAGCATCTGATCGGCGATCTTAAAAGGGGCATCATTGTAGGCATCATCGAAGCCATGGATTCAAACGCCATCATCGTTCATGACGTATCCCAGAGCCCCATGCTAAAAGCCATCGCCGAATGTGAAGAGCGAGTCCCTGCAGGAGTCATACGCTCGTTGCTCACCATTGCTCTTGACATTGCCGAAACTGGGCGGGAAGGAAGGAAGGTGGGCACAGCCTTTGTAGTGGGCGATGTTGAAGAGGTCATGCAGCGGTCACATCAAATGATCCTTAACCCCTATGTGGGCCATCCGGATGAGGACATGAATGTCCTGAACAGGAAAACCTGGGAATCGATCAAGGAGTTCGCACTTCTGGACGGGGTCTTTGTGGTCTCCAGGGAAGGGGTGATCACCGCTGCAGGCCGATACCTGGACATTGATGCAAAGGATGTCAACATCGAGAAAGGTCTTGGTGGCCGTCACGTATCTGCGGCTGCGGTCACAAGGGATACGGTCGCCATCGCAGTGACCATCTCCGAATCCGGCGGAGTGGTGCGCATATACATGGATGGTAAGGAACTGTTATGCATCGACTCTGCGGGACGAGCCGTCCGATATGAGCAAGACTGTCAATACTGATTAGGGACCTAACAGCCGCTTATATCCTGAACCTTAACAGAGCAGCGATGCCTCCTAACGCATGGAGTTTCTCCCCGGGCTCGAACTCCGTGCTGAACACTACCATGCGACCCTGAGCATGCTCGACCTGCCGTATGAACGAATCAATATCCCCATCCTCCCGCTGCTGCCTGAGCAGCTCATCGGTGATCAGAAGCGTTTCGATAGCACCATAATCCAGCGCCTTCTGGACCTCGTCCATACCATAAGCAGCCTTCCCATCAAGAGCCATTTCCTTCAACAATTCATCCATTAAGGAAGCCTCTCGTGCGATCCTTGATTCCTCCATGATCCTATCCACTGCCCCGCGGCGAAGTACCTCCTGGAAACCCGACATCCCGATCGAGGAGGTATCCTCCACCAGCACTCCGGCCGCCATATCCGGTTCCTTGGCAGTCATGTACCTGAGAAAATCGTCCTTGGTGAACCCCGGTCCTGCAAGAACGATGGACTCCGTACTGGATGTCGCATACGTAAGCTTATCCAAAATCTCATTGAAGAACATATCACGAAGTGTTCCCTCACCCTTGCCTGAGGACTGTCGTATATGAGCATACAGTTCGATACCATAATGCCTCACAAGTCCAATGTCGGCATCCCCTTCTTCTACTGCAACTATGACGACCTTTGGACGACGAGATGCTGCCTCAGCATCGTTCACCCTCTCAAGCTGGTCCTTTTTCCAGGATTTGATAATGGATAGATTGGTACCGCCCTCGATATTGAGCGTGTGATGATATCCCGCATCCATACCATGCTCTATCATACCATGCACACGCAGTCGGTTGGAGAACTTATGGAACTCCAGACTATCGACCCTGATACCCAACCTGACATTCTTTTTCTCGACCTTCTCAGGCCGAATCTTGTCGGTCGCAACATCCGCCTTTCGTTTTGTGAGTGCAAAGACCAGATCCCCTTTCTCGATAATATATTTCAGATGCCACAGATCGTCAAGTGTCTCCGGTGTGAGTGCGATCTCCCCCTCATTTCTCGTAAGATGTCTTTTTGTGACTCTCATAGTACCATACCCAACAGCATTGACGATAATATGCAACGATCATTTCTTGATATCGGATTCGCCTGGGGGTAACATCATCGCGATCTTATCGGGTGATGCGACCTGTTTGGCGAAGGATGTGTCCTTGAGCCTGTCCGCATATATACGATATACTTTCTTTGCAGTATCATTCTGGTTGAATTTCCCAGGAACCAGCTCCACCACATGCTCCGCATGCTGGCGCACCGCAGATACCGGGCCACCGATGACCCGGGTCTCGCCTTTCAGATCCAGCCCGACGGCTACCCCCACAGCAACATCCCTGTAATAGTTCCGCTCTCCACGTATGATAAATGAACCTTTGTTCAGATATTGCCCGGATTCAGGGGTCTTTGTGACCTGCTCAGGTCGTACCCAATAACAATCACCACTGAACTGCCCGGATTTCCATACGCTTGAATAGGATACAACGAACTGGGCAGCCTCTCTTAAGGTGGTCTCCAGAACGTCCTTGCCCTCGGTCTTGATGATCGTGATCGGGGCACCTGGTAACTGGGTGTGGAACACGATATCACGTTTTTCCATATATTTCTTGACCAGTTCTTCATTGGTATCGGCATCTCGTCCACCAACAACAAGGAAACCATCGGATGACATGAACCACCTGAACCGATCATACCAGTGCTTCTTGTGCACGACCTTGCGCCTCTTAGCTTTGCGGGCCTCCTTTTTCTGCATGGACCGACGAGTATCCTCGATAGCACGCAGTGCACCATCGCGTTTTTTGGCGAGCTTCTTGGCTTTTCCATAATAGTCCTCTGCGTTCTGGGGAACCGTTTTCCTGATATCGATGTTGACTTTCTTGCCATCCATATCAATGAGAACCAGATCGGCAGAGGGGTCGATGTTCATAATAAAGCGTGCAGCCGGGATGGCGTCCTTGGACTGTTTTAGCGTGGACCATATCTCCTTCCACGAATATCCCTTGTCACGGGCCGCTTCGAGTACTGACATCAATTCCTCGATGTCCTGGTAGTGTTCATATATCTTCTCAGCAATGATCGAGTTCTTCTCCGCATCCTTCTCGAATTTCTTGATCGCACTGTGTTGTTGTTTCAGACGACGTTCGAGCACATTAGAAGGTTCCTTTTTCACGGCCTCGATCTGCTTTTGCTGCGTCTCCGCTGCCTTTTTGCCAAAGAATTCATCCAGTGCCTTGTTGAAAGATCCAATGTACTCTTTTTCGGCATCCATATACTGTTCAAGCTCAAAAGGCAATACATCCACATATTCTGGCGTACCATTGACGTCCTTTTTGATCAGGCATGGCTTGAGCTGTCCCTCAGTGATCGGGAAGAATACATCTTTTATGGCGGCGCAGAGAGCAGCGATCTCATCGCTATCCGCCTGGGCCGATGCCTTGGTCTTGTTGACACCGCTCTTTAAACAGACCTCCTCGGCAAGGATCCCTCCAAGATTGAAACGTGTGGCGATCGTTCGGACGATATCAGAGGATGATAACAAGAACACCTCCTGTACCCTATCTACATCCACATCCAGCGGACTGAGCTGGGCCTGCGGATATTCATATACCTCGCCACTTCGTATCCTGCGTCCCCTGAATGTTACCGGGTTCATGGGCAAGATGATCTTTCGATCTGCATCCAGCAGCACAATGTTGCCGCTGGAGAACAGCTCGAAGACCAGTATCGTGTCAATGCCACCACGGACCACACCGATCTCTATGATCGGGTCAAAGTCGTACTGTTTAATGAAAGTGATACGCCCACCGAGGATGTGTTTCCTGAGAAGCATTGGAAATGATTGGGGCATCTTGGGACTTGGGCGTATGTACTGGCTCATATGCGCACGTCTACCTGCCTCTACGACCAGATTATCCCGCCCCTTTCCGAAGAAGTACAGATTGATCCGTATCTCATTGTCAACCGGCTGATATATCTTGCCGATCTTAGCATCGATCAATGAGTTTGGGCCCGATACAAGCTCGGACACGAGAGCAGCCACATCCGCACTTGTCATATTCTGTTTCATAACGAGGATATAATGAAATAGGTGATTATAAACCCTTGTCCATCATACATTAATATGAAACGATCGATGCAATATATATATCATCCACCTGAGTGTATCAGAAGGCACATAAGATGAACCAGAAAACTAAACGATTCCTGAAGTTGAAGTTCCAGGAATACTATAATAGTGCCAGTATCCACTTACCTCCTGAACTGGCGTCACGTGAGTGGGGATTCATATCATTTGACCAGATGCCTGAAACGATTATGCGTCGCCATAAATCCTTTGGTTCGAGGAGAGAGCTGAAGGATTACCTCTCAGCGATGGCACCCGCACATGCCTATCACTCGGTGGCCTACTATGAATACCCGAATGCTCCCAATATGAAAGAAAAACACTGGCAAGGAGCAGATCTCATCTTTGATCTGGATGCCGACCACCTGCCGGGAGCACCAACATCATATGCAGATATGCTGGAACATGTAAAAGTAGAGGCACTCAAACTGCTGGATTTCCTGACCAACGATTTTGGTATTGCTGAGAATGATATTACAACAGTGTTCTCCGGCGGGCGTGGTTATCATTTCCACATAAGCAACTCGTATGTGCGTACACTGAAAAGTGCGGAGAGAAGGGAGATCGTGGACTATGTCAGCGGTAGGGGGCTTGACCTGAAGCACATCCTTGGAAAAAAACACGTGGAGGGAGATGCGGGTCGGGAAAGTGCAGAGGTGCTCGGCTTCCCATCCGAGGAGGAAGGTGGGTGGCCGGGGCGGATCAACAGGTACATCATATCTTACCTGTCCGACGTGGCCGTACAGGAAAATGCTATCAAGGTCCTGACAAGCTTTGATGGTATTGGCAAGATCACGGCAGAGCGTCTGATAGAAGTATTCAGTGATCCGAAGAAGATCGAAGTCCTGAAAAAAGGCAATGTCAGTGTATTGCCAACGATCAAGAGCAATATCTTCGACGTGCTTGCATCACAGGCAGTAGACAGGACTTCGGCACACGTGGATGAACCCGTAACTGCTGATATTAAACGTCTGATACGCCTGCCGGGATCGCTTCACGGTGGATCAGGAATGCAGGTGACATTACTTGACAACTCCGAACTGGAGGATTTCGATCCCCTAGGTGATGCGGTCGTGTTCTCTGAAAAGGCGGTACAATTAAAAGTGATCAGACCTTTTGAGGTACAGATGATGGGAAAGGAACTCCACGTGGAAGAGGGCGTGCAACAACTTCCTGAATATGTGGCAGTATACCTGATGTGTAGAGGTGCAGCAGAATATGGATCGTACTAAGCTCAAAAACCTGTTGCGCGAAGAGAACACTTCGTCACTAAAAACCCTTCCGCAAGATTTTTTCAGTCGTGTGGATGAATATATACGAGAACTTGAGACCGAGATCAACCGAATCCAGAATCCACGATCTCCCGAAGCAAAGATACTGGAGGACGAACTGCAAAGTGCCATTAATGATGTAGAGACGATCTTCATCCGCAGGATTCGCAAGATCACTGCGCGTGCAACGTCCAATGCCTTCTCTAACGCAGCTAGCAGTGCGCCGAGGTCCTCGCCGGCT
>CAYRGB010000012.1:0-13808 GCA_964423715.1 uncultured Methanosarcinales archaeon
TCTCCAATCGTTCTTTTGTGGTGTAGTGTAGTATGATGTTAGTGGGGATATGCAGAGTGCCCCCACCAGAATGACCAGACCCAGGATGATCAATGATCGATTTTTATCAATGTTCCCTTTTTTTGATGTCCCGGGTTGCAATAATTGGGAGATACCGGTGACACCCCTTGATATCATGAGTATGTATATCGGAAGAATGAACAGTAGGTAACGTGGGCTAAAGGGCATCCTTGCCGTGAGGATATAACTGACCACAAGGGGTACAAAGACCATCAAAGCCATAAGCACTGCTTTTTCGTGCTCGTCCCGTTTGAGAATGGACACAACGAACCCGGCGCAGAAGATCGATGCAAGTATGTAGGAAGTGTTGCTATAGGTGCTATACTGTATCAGGATCGTGTTGAAGAAATCCAGGGATTGTCCCATTCCCCAGGTGGGCGTGCCAGCAGTTCTTGATATGCTCTGGCGGATGAATGGCAGCAGTACCGGTGAAACGACCAGTACGAATGCCAGCATGCTGACCAGGAAGGAACGAATGTTCTTTGTGTCCGATAGGACCAAACGTCTTGCCTGAAAGGATCCCTTGAGTTGAATGATACAATAGAACATCACCTCCGGAATAAGCACGAAGATCGTATAGTAAAAGGAGTAGAATCCCAGTGCTGCAGATGCAACAAATCCTATCCATTGCCAGTATTTGTTCTCCTTTGATGCCATATAAATGAAATAAAAGGATACGAGTGCGAAGAGGACCATCTGGGCGTACATTCTGGCTTCCTGTGAATAAAATATGTGAATGGTAGATATCGAAAGGATGAATGCACTTACCAACCCTTCCTTTCGTCCGAAGATCGCTTCTCCGGTCTTGTATATCATAGGGATCGTCAGTATTCCGAACATGGCCGATGGCAGGCGCAGTGCAAATTCAGAACTGCTGAACGTGGATACAAAATTGATGATCAGGAAATGCAGGGGAGGGTGTCGATCAGCGAGTGCATGTGCCCATACTCCAAAGATCGACTCACCATACGACATATAATATGTGCTTGCTTCATCCAACCATATCGATTGGGCTCCCAAGTTGTGGAGGCGCAGGTATGCACCAATAAGCACGATCGCTGTCAGTAGAAGCAGATGGGGATCAGGTGTTATCTGCTGGAGATAGTTTGGAGAGATTCCGCTTCCTTCTCCACCCGGTTCATTTTTTGGTGGATGATCCCTGTTTTTGTTTCTTTTCCCCATACGATCAACTCATTCAGCATCCAGAACATGCGAAAATACAAAATATAGTTGAGTTGTGGCGCTGCCCATGAATGTGGAAACTACTAGTTAACAGAACTATTTAAGAATATCGAAAGTATCTGTTCAAATATCTTTAACCACGTTCCATATATCCGTTCTGACTGGTATAATAGTATGGAATTTCGTAAGAAATTATCTTCCTGCATGAGCGATCACTACTGGTCAGCAGAACCATTTAATACTATCAAAAATATTGATGCATTGAAAATAACCCTCATCTGATCTGGACGCTAATTCGATGAACGCCAAAAGACCCCTTGATACCAATCTGCTTCTCAACAAGAAGACGATCTTTTCCTTCATAGTGTCCTTCACGGTCCTCTTTTTACTAATAAAGAACATCGATATCAATGAGGTGATAGAAGTGATCAGCAACCTCGATATCAGGATATACATCGCTGCGTTCGCAGTGCATTATTCTTCCTTCCTGATACGGGGACTGAGATGGCAAAAGCTCCTAAACACGATACAGGTGCGGATCAGTGTTCTCATATTGAGCGAGATGGTGTTCCTGTCGTGGTTCGCGAACAGCATCGTCCCCGCTAAGATCGGTGATGTGTACCGAAGCTACATGTTGAAGAAGTACACCCAAACGCCAATCTCGGCATCGATTGGCACCATATTGGTAGAACGTGTTGTGGATATAGCTGTCTTGATGTTGTTGTTGACTATTTCCGGGGCACTTGTGTTCAAAGAGAAGATGCCCGAGGAGATCGCACAGTCCATGGAAATAGGATATACCCTTGTTGGGTTCGTGGCCTTGTTGTTGATCCTGATGTATGTGTTGCGAGATCATATTGGGGGCATTATCCCAGAACGTTTCATCTTTCACTATGAGAACCTCCATGGGGGGGTATATGGTTCGTTCTCACGTCCCAATACGTTTGTGTATGTAGTATTCTTTACCCTCCTGTCATGG
Organism: uncultured Methanosarcinales archaeon; assembly: GCA_964423715.1. GTDB lineage: Archaea > Halobacteriota > Methanosarcinia > Methanosarcinales > Methanosarcinaceae > JAIOTO01. The sequence continues at coordinate 2,222 of CAYRGB010000012.1, forward strand.
ATACTCGAATCAGGACGATTCTTACTTGTTACCATGGCACTGGGTTTGGATCTGAATTTGCCATTGGTGATATTTGTTGTCCTTGCGTCATCCCTTCTGACTGCGATCCCACTGACACCTGCTGGCCTTGGCGCTGTGGAGGTCTCCATTGTCTTCATCCTGAGTGCAATGGGGGTTGACACTGCCGTTGGTACCTCGGTGGCGTTGCTGGACAGGTTGATCAGCTACTGGAGCATACTTGCATCAGGTGCAGTTGTCTACATGATAAGTGACAAGACATGAGCAATGTATCCATATGTCCACATATGGATCGTTGCGACAGACAGGTTCGGTACATTTTTTGAGTGGATGCATACCACACCGTGATAAAAAGAATTTAATATGCATGGCTTCTATTCAGCAGTAGATTGCAGCATATCGCAGAACATAATGTTTGAATATACCATGGAGTTGATATCATAAGATCCATTATCCTTGCCGGCGGCTCCGGCACACGCTTGTGGCCACTCAGTCGTGAACATTATCCAAAGCAGTTCTTGAAATTCGGGGACACCTCGCTTTTCCAGGACACCTATCTCAGGTGTCTTAAGGTCTCGGACTCCTCTGAGATATTTGTGGTGACCAATAGTGCACAGAAGTTCTTTGTGATCGGACAGATCCAGGAACTGGAATTTGAGTACCCGATTGAGAATGTGTTGATCGAACCCGAAGGGAAAAACACGTTGCCAGCAATTTGTTTTGGGATGCATATTATCGCAGAAAGGTTTGGTCGGTCTGTGGTGGGTATATTCTCATCCGATCATATTCTGGAAAGTGGTGCAATGGAAACGATCCAGATGGCAGAGGTACTGGCAGCAGAGAATCTTGTGACCTTTGGAGTGGTACCCACATCTCCATACACAGGTTATGGTTACATTAGTCCGGCTGAACCTTTTGGTGTGGGTTATAGGGTCTCACAGTTCAGGGAGAAGCCAGATCGTGAGGATGCCAAGCGATATGTTGAGGACGGCTGTCTTTGGAACAGTGGTATGTTCATCTTTGATACAGATCTCTTTTTCAAAGAACTACAGAAACATGAACCGGAAATATTTGCGGCCTTTGATGTCGCAGACTTACCGGCACACATAAACGGGATATACCGTACTCTTCCACCCCTGTCCATCGATTATGGTATCATGGAACGCTCGGACAGGGTAGTTGTTGTCAGGCTTGACCACAGGTGGAGCGATCTTGGCAATTTCGATTTGATCTATGATGAGTTCGAAAAGAACAGTTCAGGCAATGTTGTCCACGAATGTGACAGTGTTCTACTCGATTCTACCGGTAACCTGGTCCATTCAAGACCTGACAAGATCGTCTCGCTTATTGATGTGAACGACATGGTGGTGGTGGATACTCAGGATGCTCTCCTCGTGTGCCCCCGCAGCAGTAGCCAGAGGGTGAAAGAGGTGGTGACATCTCTCAAAGAAAAGGGTGATGAACGTGCTCTCCTTCATCAGAAAGTCTACCGGCCCTGGGGAACCTATACGATACTGGAAGACTCGGCCAGGCATAAGATCAAGAACATCACCGTTATGCCGCAGAAGAAATTGAGTCTGCAACTGCACTATCACCGCAGTGAACACTGGGTAGTGGTCAAAGGTATGGCAGATGTCCAGATGGCAGATGAGCAGTTCTTCCTGCGTCAGGGGGAGAGTACCTTCATACGTGCAGGTATCAAGCACCGCCTCTCAAATCCCGGTAAGTTGCCGCTTGAGATCATTGAGGTGCAGCTTGGGGAATCTGTCGATGAGGCGGATATCGTGAGGTTTGATGACGAGTATGGCAGAGAATGAATGCTTGAATGATCAGGAGGATAATATGAAGATAACAAAAGCAGTAATCCCTACAGCGGGTCTTGGTACGCGTTTCCTACCGGTAACAAAATCGATGCCAAAGGAAATGCTCCCGATCATCGACAAGCCGGTGATCCATTATGTGGTGGAGGAGGCCATCGCAGCCGGCATTGATGATATCATATTTGTCACTGGCAGGAACAAAAGGGCTATTGAGGACTATTTTGACGAGTCCCCGGAGCTTGAGATGTACCTGAAGGATCGGCACAAGGACGATCTTCTGAAGATGGTACAGGATATATCGTCCATGGTGGATATCCACTACATCCGTCAGAAAGTGCCGCGGGGGTTGGGGGATGCGATACTGACCGCGCGCAAGCACATAAGCGGCGATCCATTCGCTGTGCTACTGGGGATGATATCATCGTGGATGGCAAACCATGCATCCAGCAACTGATCGAAACCTATGAGAAATATGGACGGTCCGCGATAGCGGTGGAGGATGTTCCGCAGGACAAGGTCAGTAGCTACGGGATTATAAAAGGCACCCCTCTGGATGAATCCCTGTATGCCATTGTGGACATTGTGGAGAAGCCAGAACCTGCGGATGCTCCCTCCAACATCGGTGCTATTGGGAGGTATGTGTTCACTCCAGAGATATTTGATTGTATCGAGAAGACCACTATCGGGGTCGGAGACGAGGTACAGCTCACCGATGGGATCCGCATGCTGAATGATATCCAGAAGGTGTATGCATATCGGTTCACCGGCCGGAGGTACGATACAGGAGATAAGCTTGGGTATGTGAAGGCTGTGGTAGACTTTGCGATGCGGAATGAGGGGATGGGAGAGCAGGTACGGACGTATTTGAAAGAGGCATTGGCTCCCGGAAGCACGGGGATCTGACCCCTCTGACCTGGTGAATGTCCCTGTGCTGAAGGAACGCTTGTTCTGAAAATTTACCGGATGATACGGATCAGAACTGGATCCGACGTCCTTCCCTGGCCGATCGCAACACTGCTTCTGCCATCTTCACGGCGCGCATACCAACGACCCCGTCCGATATTGGTGTGTTCCTGCTCTGGATACAGCCTACGAAATGTCCGAGTTCTTCCTTCAATGGTTCGGCATAGGGTATCGGAATGGTATACGAGCCTTCGTTCTCCACACTGAATGCGGTCTTTCCGTTGAAGTCCTGCTCTGCGATACGTACATCGTATATCTGAAGTTCCTGAGGCTTGAGGTAATCAATCTTTGCGGCCTTTTCGGAACCCACGACCACAAGATCTCGCTGTTTGCCATATGCAGGCATCAACCAGCTCTCGAATGCATGGGCAGTGGTATCACCAAGATCCATTGTGATCATTGCAGTCTCTTCTATGCCGGGCTGCAGATTACATCTCGTAGTTGCGAGGATGCTGTCAGGATATTCCTTGTCCACCAGATGACAGAACATGTCCACTTCATGAATGCCGAGAGCATACACCACTCCCATGTCCTTCCGGGGTGCGCCGAAGGAGAGACGATTGCTTGCGATCAGGCGGATAGAGCCGAACTCTCCCAAATCGATACGTTGTTTCAGTTCCTTCACGGCTGGATGGTGTCGGAATATATGTCCCACCATGAGGATCTGACCCGTGTCCTCAGATATCTCCACCAGATGCTCCGCTTCCCTTGAGTCCATTGTCATGGGTTTTTCCACAAGGACATCCTTCCCTGCTTCCATGAACTCCTTTGCAAGAGGATAATGGGTGGGGGATGGTGTGACAATGCTCACTGCATCGATATCTGGATCGGATAGCAGTGCTTTGTGATCGGTAAGGTACTCGATGTTGAATGCATTTCCAAGCTCGCAGGCACGTTTTTCATCAATATCGCAAATCTTGACACTATCGATCACACCTTCCGATGCAAGTTCGCTGTATGTTCGGACATGGTTCTTGCCCCAGTATCCTGTTCCAATAACTCCTATTGTGGTCATTGTGCCCACTCCTGTATCTTCTCTGCAACATATTGGACCTGCTCGTCCGTCATACGGGGATGCATTGGGAGGGATAGTATCCGGTCCACAAGGGCATCTGTTACAGGAAGCTCAATATTCCCTGCTTCCATACAGGGCTGTTTGTGTACCGGAACCGGATAGTGTATCCCGGTACTTACACCGTTGTCTTTCAGGTATTGGGCGAGTCCATCACGGTCATCGGCCTGTATGACGTACAGGTGGTAGACATGTTTGGCCCAAACCGCTGCGGTGGGGGTCTCAATCACGCCTGCCAGCAGTCGGTCATATTCTGCTGCAACTGCACGTCGGCGATCGGTCCATTCCGGCAGGTGTTTGAGCTGTTCACGCCCCACGGCAGCTGGGATCTCGCTGAGCCTCAGGTTCAGGCCAAGCATATCACTCACATATTTTTCTTTTCTGCCATGGTCCCTGAGCATGGAGATCTTCTCTGCGAGTTCCTCATTACTGGTAACTACCATGCCCCCGTCACCAGCAACAGTCATGTTCTTGGAAGGGAAGAAACTGAAAACTCCCAGATCCCCCATGGAACCCGTTCTCTTTCCTTTGTATTCTCCTGCGTGGGCCTGGCAGGCATCCTCGACCAGAGGTATGTCGTACGAAGCTGCAATTTGCATTATTGGATCCATATCAGCGGGATGACCGTATAGATGCACGGCAATAATCGCTCTGGTATTGTCGGTAATGGCATCTTCAAGCTGGATCGGATCGATTGTATAGGTTTCAGGGTCCACATCCACATAGACAGGTGTTGCTCCCAGGAATTTTGCAGGGCTTGCACTTGCGATGAACGTGTGGGAAGGTACTATGACCTCATCGCCCTTCTTGATCCCAAGTGCCATCATTGCCAAGAGAATGGCGGAGGTACCCGAACTCACACCGACTGCGTATTTGGTGTTGCAGAACTCTGAAAATTCCTGTTCGAACTGGCGCAGATCATTCCCTTTGATGAATCGACCACTGTCAAGTACTTGCTCAACGGTCTTTTTGATGTCATCATCGACATACATTTCACTGAAGTTTATGTGCATGTATATTCAACCCTCTTTCAATTTCAACCCATTTTCAATTTTAATCTATGTCAATGTGTTCTGCCCTTTCAATCCAGCCATTCATAAGGTCTTTCAAAATACCCGACCTCACATTCCATCTCACCAATATTGCATATCACCCTGGCAGGATTCCCATATGCAAGGACATTATCAGGGATGTCCTTTGTGACAACAGAGCCCATCCCTATAAGAGAGTTTTCTCCAATACTAACCCTTGGACCAATGCTCACGTTGCCTCCGATCTTTGCTCCATTCCTGAGACGCACATTCTTTGCGCAGTCCTCAAAGCGCGGGCAGGGAGGATGAAGTACATTCAGGATGGTTGTGGAAGGGCCGATCCATACATTATCCTCTATAATAACGAATTCCGGAATGAAACAATTGGAATGGATGCGTACGTTATTCCCTATATTGTTCTCCCGCTCAACGACAGAATGCGTTCCAATGCTCACATTATTACCGATGATGTTGTTCTCCCGCAGAAGGATGCCATGTCCGGTCTGGAAATCATCGCCGATCCTGTTGCCAGCATATATTACGGAATGGGATCTGATCACTGCGTTGTTACCAATGGTGGTCTTCTCGGAACTGGCGGGATATTTTCCTATCTCAACAAAGTCCTGTATGGTAGGATCCTTTCCAAGTATGGTTTCACCGTTGCTCATGATTGTAAATAGACTCTCCCTTACTTTATTAGTATTGTGCATCGATCGTTATATCTTTATTCTCTCTGTGGGTTCCCATTCATGGACATCCCTGAGCATATTGAACAGTCCCAGGAACAGGTATGCCTGGTACAGTAGGAAGGATGACAGGATGTTTGCCCGCAGGCGTCCCATAAGTACCACTGCTGCGATCAGCAGGAGGAATGCCATGCTGTAGATCAGGCCCACTGAACCCAGATATATGGTCCAGAGTAACAATGACAGGAATACTGCAGTGGGTACCACGAAAAACATCATGATCCGTAAGGGGAACACAAAGGTCCCGAACCTCCCATACTTCGATGAGAGTACATCCCTGTTAACGAACGTAGCTTCAAGCAATCGTGTGGCCCGCCGGATCTTCTGACGCCGCTGTTCCTGGAACCTGTCCGGCACATATTCGTAGAACCTGGCAGATGGCACATACTGGCAACGATATCCGTTCCTGATCACAGATAGTGCCATGCTGGCATCATCAGCCCCCCGCCTGGTATTAAGGGATGACGATGCCTCCTTTTTGAACGCAACGACCGGTCCGTTGAAACAGTAGGTAGAATGAACATTGCTCTCCCATGTACATATCCTGCCATAGATGGAACGATATGCTGCCTCTGAATTTGAGAACACGGACTCTCCTTTGGCCACCGGGATAAGGTCCCCGGACACGGCACCGATATCATCGGCACTCAAGAGGACACCCAGAAGGGCGGGGATGGTGTTCTCATCGAACAGTCCATCCGAACCGGTGATCACTATGATCTCGTGGGAACTCTCGTTGATGCCGCGATTGATGGCCTTATTGACGCCGCTTCGCGGATGGGTGATGACCTTGCCCGTGATGGAGTGCTTTGCAAGAGCACGTTTGACGATTTCTTCGGTGTTGTCTGTGGATCCGTCGTTTGAGACGATAATCTCCATCCTGTCTATCGGATAGACCTCGGCAAGATTATTGATCCGGTCTTCGATCACGGATTCTTCATTGTAAGCAGGAACGACGATGCTGATCGATGGGAGGATTTGAAGATGGGGCGGGCTGTTTGGTCTGGATGTGATGGCTGCAAATATGTATATACTGTAAACAAGTGCTGGAATCGCTGTTACACAGATAATTGGGATTAATAATGTATTCATAATATTGGTTCCAGAGATTTCCAAAATGTTTTAAATGTACTTTTGTTTACTGTACTTCAACTTGCTCCGGTGTATTTGGTTATTTTGATGTATATTAAACTATATTGGTCTATTTTGATCACGTTTGCTCTATGATAATTGATTTGAAGTGTTTTTCTTATATGACTTTGATTTTATTGTTTGTACCATATAAAGGTATATTTAATGTTTGGGATATCATTGATACTATCAATAAAATTTTAATGATGCACGTATTTTTGATGTGAATTTTACAAGTTTTTCGAAATTTTCGTATTTAAAATACGTCACGATATATAGTAAGCATCCGACAAAGGCTCCCGGTATATGCATGTTCTTCAGGTTGAAATCAATGTACTTTTTCGTATATTCATGTGCAGTCTTTGTTACAGATATGCTCCAGAAATAAACTGCAATGTCAGCATTTAGTTTTTCAATATTCTTATTCAATTCTTTGCGATACTTTTCTGGAACATCCAAATTTAAGTATAACGTTTGAAGTACCCTTTGTCTTAACAATGGTCTGTTTATGCCTACACTGGCTCCCTGACTGTGGATTCTGTACTATGTAATGGTTTTATCTATATAGCTAAAATTAAACTTTAGTGAAGCACGTAACCAGTATTCGTAATCTTCTACAGCTTTCATGGAAGGGTCTTCATCAAGCAGCCCATTTTCCTGGACTATTTCTCTTTTCATTAATACTGTAAGAACAGCTATGAAATTATCTGCCAGAAGATCCAGAAAAACCCTTCCGGATTTTGCAGTTTTTGTTTCTATCAATAATCCTTTTTTATTGTCATTTTCATCGATTATCACTGAGTTTGAATATACCAGATCGATATCCGGATTTGATCTCATATAATTGATCTGAAGTTCAAGTTTGTCAGGACACCAGAGGTCGTCATCATCCAGAAATGCAATATATTTGCCTCTTGCTCGAAGAATCCCCTGATTTCTGGACCTTGCGATAATACCATTGTTCTTGAAGTTTATCACTTGGATCCTCTTATCATTGAAGGAATCTATTACATTCAGGGTATTGTCATCAGAATAATTGTTTATGATAATGATCTCAAAGTTGGAGAAAGTTTGATCTCGGACAGATCTAACAGATTTTTTCAAATAATCGGCTCTATTGTAAGTAGGTATGATCACAGTTACTTCAGGTTCCATTTTAGCAGATCCTTATGTTGCTCACAAAAAGCAATGGTCCTGTCTATTTCTTCATTGATATTGGATGTCAGCTTAAATCCTGTTTTTTTAATCTTGCTGATATCGTATTTCAAGGGAATCTCTTTACCGTTACCAGGTGTGTCTTCTTCCACAACTATTTCGGGGTAATGTCCCATTGTTTTTTCACATCTGCTTTGAATAAGTTTTGCCATATTCAGTATAGACATTGAACGATCCCCACCCAGGTTGTAAGTTCGTGGATCATCTTTCATATCTTTATCAATATTGTGATGCGATCCATTGTTGTCATTATAATCTCGTTCATCGATGGATAAGAGGTGTTCCACACCTCTGGAGGTATCTGTTAATGTAATAAAATCACGTTGCTGTTTCCCCGAGGTTTTGAGAACCATTTTGTTTTTCAGCACTGCTTGAAGGCACAGATCATTGACCACAAGGGTCCATCTGTTCACCTGAGGGTGGGTCGGACACCCAAAACCATTGGATAATCTTACTATGGTACCATTGATATCGTTCTTATTGTTTGCCATCCTGACAAGATCTTCTGATACATGATGGGTTATGGCATATGGATGGACAGGAAGTGGAAGTGTCTGTTCATTGATAGTTCCTGAAGCGTTCAGTCCATATACGTGGAATGTGGAAAAATATATGATCTGTTCTACACCCTTTGAAGTAGCTGCATTTATCAGGTTCAATGTTCCCTCACCGTTAACCCTAATTGCAGCAAGAGGATCCTTTGCAGAATCGATCTCGTTCAGAGCCGCCAGATGAACCACAGCGTTAATATTGTGACATGCTTCTTTAAGGGAACGTGTGTCAAGTACATCGCCCACGGTAATTTCATTGTTTTGAGCCCACGGTGGTATATGTTTATTACTTCTTGCAAAGAGAGTTATATTTTCATTCCCATAGACTTCCCCAAGGTGTTGGGCAAGGCGTCCCCCTATGTAACCGAGACCACCGGTGATCAGTATCTTCATCTGTTCTTAAGTTCCCAGCTGTAAGGAATGTCGTTCTCAAAGGGACCAACCCTTTCTATCTCATCTGGGTCATGTGGTGTGGTCGAACAGTTTGCGACAATGGCGGTATTTGTTCCAATACATTTGAATCCGTTCCATATCATTGGTGGTATGGCAACTAGGTTATAGTTCTCTCTTCCCAGAAAGATCTCCTGCACTTCACCGTTTGTAGTTGATCCCTCTCTATCATCATAAAGCACAAGTTTTATGGACCCTACGATCACTGCATAGTTCAGGGTCATTTCTTTGTGTATATGCCAGCCTTTGACAACTCCCGGATATATGATAGAATAATATATCTCTCCAAAATTCTCAAAATAGCTGTCATCATTTCTCATCATTTTGAGAATCATTCCCCTTTCATCCGATATTATGGGAAGGGATATGATCTTAACTCCTTCTATCATTTTTTCATCTCCTCGAACAAGTTGAAATACCATTCAATTGTCCCTTCCAACCCTTCTTCCAGTGTGAATTCAGGATTCCAGTCAAGCATCATCCGGGCCTTTTCAGCCGATAGGGATTGATGTATGATCTCATTTTTAGCTGTGCCAAGTATCTTTGGCTCAAGGTCCACTTTTCCTGTGAGCTGGATCATGGTCTTGACAAGGTCAAGTACTGAGACCTGTAGTTCATTGCTGAAGTTGAAAGCCTCTCCATGAATATTTTTGTCATCCATCTTTTCCGCAAGGTGCAGGTAGGCGTGGACACCATCTTCTACATAGAAATAATCTCTTATGTATGATCCATCACTTCTGATGATCGGTTGTTCGTTGTTGAACAGTGCTCTTAAGGTCCCCGGGACCAGTCTGTTGAAATTAAGATCTCCTCCACCATAGAAATTACCACATCTTGTGACACATACCGGACTTCCATACGTGGTATGATAGGTCTTTGCGATCAGATCAGTGCAGCTTTTAGATACATCATAAGGATGAGTTCCCTGTAGTGGCATGTTCTCATCATAGGGAAGGACCGGTTGGTCCCCATATGCTTTGTCACTTGAGGCTATAATAATCTTTTTCACAGTAGGTACTCTCCTACAGGCTTCAAGTATGTTCCAGGTGCCTTTGATGTTTGTTTCGAATGTGCTCAATGGATTTCGGTTTGCAATCTCTACAATGGTCTGGGCCGCAAGGTGGAACACGACTTCTATTTCATATTCATTGATAATCCTCTCCATGGTCTGAAAGTCGGTAATGTCACCACGTACAGTTGTCATTTCATCGATGTATCCATCATTTATCAGTACCGATCTGGGTACCCAATCTCGGATCAGCCCAACTACATTTGCTTTCCTGCGAATAAGCTCCTTGCAAAGCCATGATCCCAGCAGACCCGTACATCCGGTGACAAGTACGGGTGTATCCTTCCATTGCATCTTATTCCACCTTCCATGGGGCATTGCCCGTATTCCACATGTCGTTCAAGAACTTACAGTCCCTGTAAGTGTCCATACACTGCCAGAAACCGTTATGGTGGTATACCATTAATTCTCCATCCTTTGCAAGGTTTGTAAGGGGTTCTTTCTCGAAAACACATTCGTCACTATTATTGATGTAATCAAAAATAGCTTTGTTGAATATGAAATAACCCCCACTTATAGGGGCAACGCCAGTATCTGGTTTTTCATCAAAGGAAACTACACTGTCCCCATCCAGTATCAGTTCTCCATATCTTGACGGAGGATTAACTCCTGTTACAGTTCCTATTTTACCATGTTTTTCATGGAATGCGAGAAGTTTAGATATATCCAGATCTGTAACGCCGTCCCCATAGGATACCATAAATGTGTCATCTTCAATGAATTTCTCAATCTTTTTTATTCGTGCACCTGTCATTGAATAAAGGCCTGTGTTTGCCAAGGTCACATTCCAGTTTTCTATTTCATCCGAATCATGCAGTTGTATATCACCTGTTGCAAGGGATATTGATATGTCATGTGTCCTCATTTTATAATTGTAGAAATAGTCCTTAATGACATCCCCCTTATATCCAAGACAAAGTACAAAATCATTAAATCCATGGTTAGAATATTTCTTCATAATATGCCAGAGTATCGGTTTGTTTCCAATCTCCACCATTGGTTTGGGTTTGTATTCGGTTTCTTCTCTAAGGCGGGTCCCCATTCCTCCACATAGTATTACGACTTTCATTTCTTGTGACCTCAATGTTGATATTTTTGATATGTTCTGGATCATATTCATGTGATTATTGAAATATTTTAGTATTATAGACCATTTTATATATAATTTCACTACATCTATTTTGTTGTCCCAATTGTTATTGTATCAAAAGAACATTTAATGGAGTAACCAAATTTAGATACTATTCTGGATATGGTCCTAAAAACTTCTCCTCCAAGAGTTTTTCTTGAAGCCTTCTTTTATTTGATGGTCTTTCGGTATATTGAGAAGACATTGTCAATCCCAATTTCAAGAATTCTTGTATTTGAATTGAAATAGTTAGTGACATATTTTTCAAATAATAATCTACTGTTGGTGTGCATTGCTTTGTTTCCTATTATATAGATGTATATAGGTATTTATCGATCATATCATGTATCATACAAGTTAATGAACCTTTTAATTATTTCGGAATATTCAAA
>CAYRGB010000013.1:0-5827 GCA_964423715.1 uncultured Methanosarcinales archaeon
ATCAGGCGACACTTCGGTAGCTCATTCGGTGGCCTTTTGCCAGGCGGTTGAGAGAATCGCTGATATCGAGATAACTGCCCGTGCAAAATTCATTCGGACCGTCCTGCTTGAACTTGAGAGGTTGTACAATCATACTGGTGATATTGCCGGTATTGCAACGGATGCTGGTTATTACGTGGCTGCCGCACATGCCAGCCGGCTTAAGGAAGAATTGTTACAACTCAATGAAGAGATCACAGGCAGCCGATTGTTGAGAGGTATGATAACCATAGGCGGTATTCGTCGTGATATAGGTGAAAAAAATACCGCGATATTATCAAAACTGATATCATTTAAACATGATTTCATTGAGGTGATTGAGTTGCTTTTTAGTACACCTTCCGTGTTGGACAGGCTGGAGACTACAGGTTATCTCAATCGTGAGATTGTAAGGTCGCTGCATGTGGTGGGACCGGTGGCTCGCGCTTCAGGTATTGGCAGGGATACCAGATTTGATCATCCATATGCAGCCTATGCAGAGCTTGATTACAAGATACAGATGCATGAGGATGGTGATGTGTTTGCAAGGACATCTGTGCGTGTCAATGAGTTACTTGAGTCACTTGGAATCATTGAGCAGGCAGTTAATTTATTGCCAGAAGGAGAGGTCATGATCCATATTGATGCTATCGCCGATGGATGTGGGCTGGGATATGTTGAGGCGCCAAGAGGTGAGGCCATGTACTGGGTGATGATCCGTGATGGGATGATCGAAAGGTGCAAGGTTAGAGATCCCTCGTTCTGCAATTGGCTGGCTATAGAGTATGCCGTGCTTGATAATATCGTGCCTGACTTTCCACTCATAAATAAAAGTCTAAGCTTATCATATTCTGGCAATGATCTGTAAGGTGGGCCAATGTTAGATATTATAAAAAAAACAATTAAGATCGGTGTTGTTACCGCAAAATACCCGTGGATTCGAGATGATGTACCAAAAGGATTCCGTGGGAAATTGGATTTCTTTCCTGAAAAATGTACATTCTGTGGTGATTGCATAGGAGCCTGTCCCTCCGGGGCACTGCGGATGGATGAGACGGAAGGTGAGATGATACTTACTGTTTCCTATTGCGCATGTATTTTCTGTGGCAGGTGTGAAGAAGTCTGTCCGACCCAGGCTATAAAATTTACAGATGAATATGAGATGGCTTCAAAGACAAAGAATGATCTGTACACAGTAATACGGAGGGAATTATGACCATAGATAATGAAATAGAGATTATGGGAGAGCGTTTAAGTTCAAGGATCCGGTCGATCTTTGGTCGGTCCCTTGCCATACGCGAGGTAGACTCAGGTTCATGTAACGGTTGCGAAGTTGAGGCTGTTTCATTATCAAATCCGATCTATGACATTGAACGTTTTGGCATACAGTTTGTAGCATCCCCCCGTCATGCGGATATGCTGCTGGTCACTGGTCCGGTAACAAGACATATGGAACTGGCCCTACTTAAAACCTATAATGCCGTACCTTCACCCAAACTTGTGGCAGCCATGGGGGCATGTGCGTGCAGTGGAGGTATTTTTGGGACTACCTATGCAAGTTGTGGAGGTGTTGACAAAGTTCTGCCTGTGGATGTCTACATTCCAGGCTGTCCTCCTAGGCCCAGAGCTGTGATATTCGGGTTGATGCTGGCATTGGACAAGGTGGATCAGAATATGAAAAGGAGAGAGGTGAGCGTATGAAACGATATGAGATTCTGATGGCAACGGATGGTTCGAAGTGGGGGCACAAAGCTGAAATTGCGGCCATGAAGATTGCTAGGTCGTATAATGTCCGCATGGCAGCCATCTATGTGGCAGTTGCCCGGAAGGATTCGGAACGGGAGGAACTGGCTGCAAGAGGAGAAGAAGTGCTCAATAATGTAGTTCTGGAAGGAACGGGTATGGGAATTGAAGTGGATAATATATTGATAGGAGTAAGCATACAGAGGATGCCTAAGAAGGGGGGACACGCTGAGTCCATTGCCAAGGCTATCCTTGATGCTGCCGAGAAATATAAGGTGCACACCATAGTACTTGGAAGCAAAGGTGAGAGTGAGTTTGATCGAGAGGTGGGCAGCGTGGCACTGCAAGTGGTCAAGAAAGCAGGTTGTACAGTGCTGGTAGCACGGTAAGGTGGACGGATGGAGTCAGAGCATACATTATTAATCAATTTGAATATTAACCGCAATTGTAGTTACTGTGGATTCCATAAAAATAAATAAGGAAATATATTTATTGAAAATTTATATTATGGATGTTCCGCTCGTGAAGCAAAAAAAAGACAATTTCATGGAATATGAAGTAAACTTTTGTATATTCAAATAGATTCTCCTGACAGGAGTATCTCCTGTAACTCCCTAGATTCGTTAATTTGCATGAAAAACGTCCTTGCTTCTGCTTCCAATTGTTCTTTCTGCAATATCCTGAAAATTACAGATCGTTGACATTACTCGGTTTAACTATTATTTCCTACGAATTCCGTCCATAGGGTCAATTGTTTCGGGCATGGTATTCCTGTGATCAGAACCATCCCACTGCATGATGGGGGAGATGCCATACAGGGATCATAGCAACAGTGCAAGAATGCTCAGGAAGCCCAGAGCGATACAGAAGTTCGAGAAATCCATTCGTTCCGCTACCTTCAGGAACCCATCGATCGTCAGCAATCCGAACACAAAGGCAAAGAACAGTGCCACTACTGAATACCTGTCCACTGTGACAAGACCCATCAGTCCGATTCCGACCTCAGCCGCCAGTACTGCAGGGATGCTCATGAGAAAACTCAGTTTGATAGCTTTGGAAGCCTCGTATTTGCGCATGAGAAGGGTGGACACAGTGATCCCGGAGCGGCTGACCCCGGGAAGGGCCGCAAAGCCCTGCGCCACACCAACAATGAACGAATCGGATAGCTGTGGAAGATTTTTTCTAACATTTTCTTTTGCCACGACCTTTTGGAGGATACCAGTGGCAATGAGCAGGACCCCGATGAAAGCTGTTGCCAGTGCACCGGAGAAATCCGTGAAACCTGTGGCGAACTGCATTAAGGGGAAGCCCACAATACCAGTTAGTATCGTGGATATGATCAGGAACGTGATGGTAGCATCGTGAGATGAACCTGATGAGAAACTCCGCACGTAGTCAGGAAGGTCTCTGAGTATGTCCATCACCTCTTGTCGTAGGTAGATCGTCGCAGAGAGCAGGGTGCCAATATGCAACCAGATGGCAAGGGGGATGGCATCTGAAAGTTTCATATCGAAGACATTCATCATTACAAGCGAGGTCATCCCTTCACTGCTAATGGGAAGCCATTCGGCAATGCCCTGGACGATACCAAGGATGATTGCTTCTACAAGTGTTAGCACATATGATACATATTTGGTATAATATATATAATAGACGAAGTTATACAGTGGTGGTGGTTAGAAGTATCCATATGCACGTGTATAATTTCATGGCACAATTAGAAATGTTTATATATTTCCTCCCACATGTGCACAATATCGTACAAAAAGGTGAAAATCGATGAAGATATGTGTAACTGCAAATGGAAAAACGATGGATGCTTCTGTGGATCCACGTTTTGGACGCTGTCAGTACTTTGTGATCGCTGATCCGGATACAATAACCTCAGAGGGTTTTGAGAACTCTGCCGCGTCAGCATCCGGAGGAGCTGGGATCCAGGCCGCCCAGAATATTGTGAGCCGTGACATTGATGTCCTTATTACAGGTAATATCGGGCCCAATGCCCATCAGGTACTGTCCGCAGCCAATATAAAGATAGCCGCCGGCGCAAGTGGTACGATCGCTGATGCGATCAAGCAATATAAGGATGGGAAACTGAGCCTTGCTGGTGCTCCCACTGCTGCTGCACACGCCGGAATGGGACGTGGGCAGGGTCGCGGAATGGGCGGAGGCCGTGGAAGAGGACAGCAGTAACAGACAGTAATATATGTGAATAAACACGATCAATAAAAGAGTGATATCATGAAAGTATGCGTACCATCAATGGAACAGGGAGGTCTGGACGATGCCGTAGGACAGCATTTCGGCAGGGTCACGACATATACGGTATTGGACACTGAAACAAAGGACATAAGTGTGGTAGAGAACACCAGCGAACACCGTGGAGGAGTGGGAGTGCCACCAGAGCTGCTTTTAAAAGCAGGTGTGGACATCATGCTCTGCGGTGGGCTCGGTACAAAAGCTGTAAAGATGTTCGAGGATTGTGGAATAGAGATCTTTGTAGGTGCACAGGGAACCGTGCAGGATGCTATCAATGCCTGGGAAGCTGGCAAACTGTCCATGGCCACAAATGAGAATGCCTGCATAGAACATCGTCAACATGGACACCAACACTAAATTTTGAAGGATAAAAGTAGGGATCTGTAAATGTAAGGAGAGCACTGCTCTCCAATTTGTTCCCCCGTCTGTTATTTTTTGGATCGGATGGTTTGCGATCAAAACCTTGTATGCATCTTGGGAAAGAAACATATTACATCTTGGTCAAATTGGAAGAGAACATTATAATAAGTTGAGATGTCGAGGAGAACCATGCCGCAGACCTGGAGATGAAAAAGGGCTTGAAGATCGTAGAGTTCCTGGGAAACAGAAGCATCGTTCTTGTGATTGTAAGGAATCTCGGAGAGGGTCCATTCCACAAACTTCATGATAATTTTGTGAAACTGCTCCAGATGCCGGACGATGTGAAATATGCCGGAACACTGATCGACATGTTTCCAGAACGGAGTGTGATCACCTCCCCTGCAGAATGATAAGAACATACAATGGAGATAAAGAGAATGAAGATCGCGATCGCAAGCGGAAAAGGAGGGACAGGCAAGACCACACTGGCTATTAATATGGCCCTGTCTCTGGAAAAGGTCCAGTTGCTGGACTGTGATGTAGAGGAGCCAAACTGCAACCTGTTCCTGAAGTACGACCTCGAAGAGATAGAGGATGTGAAGTTGAAAGTACCTTTTATCGATAACGAAAAATGTGACCTATGTGGCAAATGTTCCGATTTCTGCCGGTTCAATGCCCTGGCAACCCTGCCTGAGCGTATAATGGTCTTCGACTCACTCTGCCACGGATGCGGGGGATGCGCTCTGGTCTGCCCGGTTAACGCCATTACGGAAAAGGAACGCAGCATTGGCAGGATCGAACGCTCACAACCAGGAATATCTGTCATCGAACTGTACCATGGGCTCCTGAACATAGGGGAACCCATGGCATCTCCTCTCATCGAGGCGCTCAAGGAGTACATACACAGTGATGGCACGACCATCATCGATGCTCCGCCTGGCACTGCGTGCCCGGTAATCACCTCCCTTGATGACGTGGATTACTGTATCCTTGTCACTGAACCCACTCCTTTCGGACTCAATGACCTTAAGCTGGCCGTGGAGGTAGTGAGAAAGATGGATATCCCTCATGGCGTGGTGATCAACCGCAGTGATATGGGAAATGACCGGGTAAGACAGTACTGTATCTCAGAGGACATTCCCCTGCTGCTGGAGATCCCATTCGTACGGCATATCGCAGAGATGTATTCAAAGGGTATTCCTTTTGTCACACAGATGCCGGAATGGAAGGAGAGGTTCGTGGAAATGTTCGAGAGAATCCAGGAACCTGCAGAGGTGATAGGATGAAACAACTCACCGTGATCAGTGGGAAGGGCGGCACCGGCAAGACCACTATTGCAGCAGCATTTGCGTCACTGGCCCACAATGCAGTGATCGCCGATTGTGATGTGGATGCAGCCGATATGCACCTGATCCTAAATCCAGACGTGCAGGATACTATTGATTTC
>CAYRGB010000013.1:5837-13397 GCA_964423715.1 uncultured Methanosarcinales archaeon
TTTCTATGGTCTGGATGTTGCAGTGATCGATCCTGACCAGTGCACCAAATGTGGTGTGTGTCGGGAACATTGTCGCTTTGGTGCTATCACTCCGGATATCACGATCGAATCACATCGATGTGAGGGATGTGGGGTATGTGAATACGTCTGCCCGGTGGATGCCATCACGATGAAAGATCGGCGGTCTGGATGGGTGTATCATTCACTCACACGGTTCGGACCCATGGTCCATGCCAAACTTGGGATAGGGGATGAGGCCAGCGGTAAACTTGTTGCTGTGGTCCGGGAGGATGCACGGAAGATGGCAGAGGATCAGGAACGCGACCTGGTGATCATTGACGGCCCACCCGGGACCGGGTGTTCGGTGATCGCCGCCATCACCGGCGTGGATATGGTGCTGGTAGTGACCGAACCGAGTCTCTCAGGCATCCATGATCTCGAGCGGGTAGTGGAAGTGGCCTATCATTTTGGCATACCTGCCACGGTGTGTATCAACAAATATGATATCAATGATGAGAACACACGTCTCATTGAGGAGTACTGCAAGGATATGGAAATTCCGATCGTTGGCAGACTGCCCTTTGATGATGCGCCCACACAGGCGATGATCAATGAGATGACCGTGTGTGAATACTCGGACAGCAAGTTCTCCCATGAAGTGAATCTGATATGGGAAAAAGTACTGGGTGAGCTTTTGCAGACAAAGGGTCAGTGAGGGTAGAAATATGAAATGCACAAATTGTACCTACAGGGAATGCATCAGTGGTAAGGACTGCACGGGCATAGCGGATGAACTGGAGTATACCGGAAAGGATCTTGTTTCCATGAAGGCATCCGCTGCCATTGAAGCTAGGCACTACATGAAAAAGACGCGGTTGGAAGAGATTATCCTCTACGCAAAGGAAATGGGATACCATAAACTTGGAATCGCTTTTTGCATCGGGCTTGCAAAGGAAGCAGAGATCATTGCTCACATACTGGAACAGGACTTTGATGTCTATTCAGTATGCTGTAAGGTATGCGGTATCGACAAGGAGATATATGGACTCGAAAAGCTTCATCCTGATCGGTTCGACGTTACCTGCAATCCTCTGGGCCAGGCCCGGGTGTTGAATGACAGTGATACGGACCTGAATCTCATCGTGGGATTGTGCATCGGTCATGACATCCTGTTCACACAACATTCCCAGGCACCGGTGACCACCTTTATCGTCAAGGATCGGGTCCTTGCACACAATCCGGCAGGTGCAATTTATTCCCACTACTATCTGGGAAAACGTTTCGGACTGGATGACTGATATGGAACTGACCGTGGTCTACGACAATATGGCTGGTGACGGCCTGATCAGTGGTTGGGGATTCTCCTGCTACATCGAGTCCGACCAGCACCGCATACTGTTCGATACTGGATGGGACGGCTGTGCCCTGCTGGAGAACCTGGGCAGTCTTGACATCGATGTCCGGACGATCGATACACTGGTATTGTCCCACCAGCACTGGGACCACATCGGAGGGCTGTCGCATGTACTCAATGCCTGTCCGGGCATGGATGTTTATGCGCCGACATCCTTCTCAACGAACCTGAAAAAAGAGATTGCGAAGGTCGCCAAACTACATGAGGTCCGGCAGGCACAGTCGATCTTGCCGGGAGTGTACACCACTGGTGAGCTTGGAAGCGACATCAAGGAACAATCCCTGGTGCTGGAGGGTAACAGGGGTCTGTATGTGGTCACAGGCTGTGCCCATCCCGGCCTTGTGGAGATCATGGAGGCTGCGTCCCAATTAGGGAACGTTATTGGCATCATCGGAGGACTGCACGCATCCGAGGAATACGATCTACTGGCGGGACTCGAGTACATCGGTGCCGGACACTGCACTGTTCACCAGCAGGCGATCGCCGAGCTGTATCCGGATAGCTACGAGGCGATCAGGGTTGGTTCCCACTTCAAATTCTGATGTAAAGTAACCTATATTAGGGAACAGGATCATAAATTATACTGGAGTGTTATAACTTTCAGAACCTTCCGTGTTGCCGGGAGTGTGAGAACAATGGCCTTTGTTCCTGAACTGGGGCTTGATCCCCTACTGTATGATTTCCTGCAGAAGTTGATCCTTGCCCTGATGATCGGAGTACTGATCGGTATCGAGAGGGAACATCGCCGTTCTGAACAGCAGGTATTTGCCGGGGTGAGGACCTTTGCCATTACCTGTATTGCTGGCATGTTCGCCACCTTTGTTGCTGATGTCGTGGGTTATGAGATCCTCCTGATCACCACCATCATGATGGCTGCGTTCTGCATCGTTCTGGTGTATCGCATTTATAGTGCCCGGGGAAAACTGGGGATGACGAGTTCCATTGCCCTGTTCTGTACATATCTTCTGGGAATCCTGGTGGCCAGGGATTATTACCTGTTTGCCATCATTGGTGGCGTGATCCTCACTTTCCTGCTGATCGAGAAGAAACCATTGCACTCCTTTGCCGAGACCCTGTCAGATGACGAGATCCTGAACGCTCTCCAGTTCCTGGCGGTCGTGTTCATCCTTTATCCCCTCATGCCCCCGGAACCGGTTCTGGGTATCGTGGACCTGCGGTCCATGATCCTGATCGTTGTACTGGTCCTGTCCATCAGTTTTGTGAGCTACCTGTCCCTGAAGGGGCTTGGTACGGAAGGGGGGATCTCCTATTCCGGGCTGTTCGGCGGATTCGTTAGCAGCGAGGCCACCACCGGTGCGCTGTCCGTACTGTCAAAGAACCGGTCCGGGTTGGTGGATGCGATCTATGTAGGGATATTGCTTTCCAATGTGTCAATGTTCATCAGCAACCTGGTAATTGCCCTGATCGTTGATACCAGCGGCCAGACCCTGATGTATATGCTCCCTCCCCAGATAATGATGCTGATTCTTGCTCTGGTCATTGTAAAGATCCGAAAAAGAGAGTTTGACATCATGAGCGAACCACTGGAAATCGGTTCTCCCTTTGCCCTGAGACCGGCATTCAAATTCGGTTTCATGTTTGCTGTCCTGCAGGTCATTGCTACCACGGCGAACGAGGTCGCAGGTCCCATCGGGACATATGCTATTGCACTGGGAGGCCTGGTCAGTAGCTCAGCGGTCACCGCCTCCGTGGCTGCTCTTGCATCCAATGGTAGCATCTCATACAGCGTTGCAGCCCAGACCGCCGTAATCGCAGGGATCATCAGCACCCTGAACAAGCTGATGCTCATTCGTGTATCAGGCTCAAGTGCCCTGCTACAACGTTCAAGGAACACAATGGTGCTCCTTGCTCTTGTGGGTGCGGCAGGACTTGTGATGTGGAGCTACTATGTCTGGGTGTTGGGGTTGTGAACACAGTCCAACTGTGACATTATTCATTTTTATCTGAATATTGTATCCGCTCTTTATATCCGCACTTTGTCCTGTAGTTTTCACATTTTAGAGGCTGTCCTACAATTACTGTGACTTGTCAGATAAAGTCATATAAATTACTGTATTAATTCATCTGCAATCAATTCCGCCTGTTTAAGCACAGTTTCAGTTGCAAGTGCTTGCATGTCAGGCGGATATCCATATTGTCTTAATGTTCGTTTTACTATAACCCTTAATTTCGCTCTGACATTTTCTTTAATCGTCCAGTCTATGGATGCGTTTTGTTTTACCTTTTCAAATAATACAACAGCCAATTCCCGTAGCTTCTCTTTTTGCATCAGTTCTCTTGCACTGTCATTATCTGCGATTGCTGTATAAAATGCATATTCAAAATCTGACACCCCCATCTCCCGCGGTTCTTTGTCCGCCCTCTTAATCTCTTTACCCAACTCGATCAGTTCTTCGATCACTTCAGCTGCAGTAATGACCTTGTTGTGATATTTCTTGATTGAATCTTCCAGCATTTCCATAAATGATCTGCTTTGAACAAAATTCTTTTTCAATCTAGCCTTTATTTCGTCGTTGAGAAGCTTTTTCAGGACTTCAAGAGCGATATTCTTATGTTCCATGTTCTGAACTTCTAATAGAAAATCTTCTGATAATATGGAAATATCCGGTTTTTTAATGCCTGCAGCATCGAAAATATCTATTACTTGTTCAGTAACAAGGGCTTTGTCGATAACTTGTCTGATTGCGGTTTCAATCTCTTCGTCGGTTTTACCTGTTCCGGTGGTATCAAACTTTACAAGTCTGGCTTTTACTGCCTGATAGAACGAAACTTCATCCTTAACATCCAATGCCTGCTCGTGCGGAATGGCAATAGAAAATGCTTTTGATAATGCAGTTACTTCATCAATATACCGTTTTTTGCCATTTTCAAGACCAAGGATATGTTCTTCCGCAGAGAGTATTATTGATAGTTTTGTTGGGGTATCTGCTGCATAGTAGTGATCATAGGGAAATCCATGAAACATCTGGGAAACGACTTCTAATTTCTCAAGCATTAGTTGAACCGCCTGTTCCTGAAGGATAGCAGGATCGCCCTTGCCCCCGCTCTCGGAATAGAATGATAATGCTTTTTTCAGATCGGACGCAATTCCAAGGTAGTCAACAATTAATCCTGCAGGCTTGTCTTTATATATCCTGTTCACACGTGCAATAGCCTGCATAAGGGTATGCCCTTTCATGGGTTTATCAATATACATGGTGTGCAAACATGGAACATCAAAACCCGTAAGCCACATATCCCGCACAATCACTAAATTTAATTCGTCTTCCGGGTCTTTCATTCTTTCTGCTAAGGCTCGTCTCTGTTCTTTGGTGGTATGATGTTTCGATATCTTCGGACCATCTGATGAGGCAGAGGTCATTACGACTTTGATAACGCCTTTTTTGAGGTCATCGTTGTGCCATTGTGGTTTTATCTTGATGATCTCGTCATACAGGTCGGCAGCAATCCTTCTTGACATTGCCACAATCATTCCTTTGCCTTCAAATACTTCCTGTCTTTGCTCAAAATGGGTTATGATGTCCTGTGCGACCTGTCTTATTCGGTCTTCACTGCCGATCAAAGCTTCCAATTGTGTCCATTTCGCCTTTGCTTTTTGTGCTTCTGCAAGGTCTTCTTTTTGCAATTCCTCATCCAATTCGGCAACCAGTTTTTTGCCTTCATCAGTAAGAGCGATCTTTGCCAGTCTGCTCTCATAATAGATCCTTACGGTTGCTCCGTCCTCGACTGCCTGGAATATGTCGTAAACATCAATATAATTACCAAACACTGCAGGTGTGTTCACGTCTGTCTTTTCGATGGGTGTGCCGGTGAAGCCGAGGTAGGTTGCATTGGGCAGGGCGTCGCGCATATATTTTGCAAAACCATACACGATCTTTTTTCCGATTACGTTTCCCTGCTTGTCTTTTACATCGATGGTCTTTGCCTTGAAGCCATACTGTGTCCGGTGGGCTTCGTCAGCTATTACGATGATGTTATTCCGGTCTGATAGTTTCGGGTAAACGTTTCCTTCTTCGGGTCGGAATTTCTGGATTGTGGTGAATACCACGCCACCTGATGCAACGTTTAGTAATTCTTTTAAGTGCACCCTGTTCTCAGCCTGAACAGGATCCTGCCTGAGAAGCTGCTTTGAAGCGGCAAAGGTATCAAAAAGCTGGTCGTCCAGATCGTTTCTGTCGGTGATCACCAGAATGGTGGGGTTATCCATTGCCAACACGATCTTACCGGTGAAAAAAACCATGGTAAGGGACTTGCCACTTCCCTGTGTGTGCCATACAACTCCGCCTTTGCGATCCCCAATGGGTTGTTTTTTGACTCCCGGCAATTCATAATTTTCGGGAGGTTCATAATGCAGACCGACAGGTTGCCGGTCTTCCACTGCAGCATAATCCGATGCCCTGAGTGTTGATTCTACCGCACGATTGACGGCATAGTATTGATGATAGGTCGCGAGTTTCTTTACAGTTTGAATGGTTATGATGCCGTTTGTCCTGTCTTCCTTTTTCGATTTTTCAAATACAATGAAATGGCGGATAAGGTCTAATAGCGTCGTTTTGTTGAGCATCCCGTTGATCAGCGTTTCCATTTGCCCGATCAGACGCGACGCTTCAGTTTCGCCGTCAGAAGATCTCCAAGCCATGAAGCGGCTAAGATCTGCGGAAAGGGAGCCGGTCTTTGCCTCCAGACCATCGGAGATGACCATAAGACCATTGTAAGTGAAAAGGCCGGGAATTGCCTGTTTGTAGGTCTGCAACTGTTTGTATGCAGATCTTACAGTTGCATTCTCATCAGCGGGATTTTTTAGCTCAACAACTACCAGAGGCAGCCCGTTCACAAAAAGAATGACATCAGGGCGTTTTTTCACGTTGTTCTCTATGACGGTGAACTGGTTGGCAACAAGAAACTCGTTGTTCTCTGGATCGATAAGATCGATCAGCCAGACAAGGTCGCCCCTGTCTGCTCCGTCTTTGTGATAACTTACCTTTATGCCTTCGGTAAGCATTCGGTGAAATGCTTCGTTGTTGGCGATGAGTTCAGGCGAGTTTAAGCGCTGTATCTGCTTGATGGCGTCCTCCCGCGCATCTGCCGGAATAGTGGGATTGATCCGGCCGACGGCTGTGCGCAGGCGCTCTAAGAGGAGGACATCTTCAAAGGTGGTTCTTTCCGGCGTGTCACTATCCGGGGCAATGTCCGGGGCGTAAACGTACTGGTATCCCTGATGTTCGAGGAGTTCGATGGCGAATTCCTCTATGGCGGATTCGGTCATTTTATTTGTAGTCACCCTTAGCCTCCATCATGCGCCGTACCTCTTTGTCAAAATCAGAAATGTAATTCTTATCCTGCTTTTTTCTGAATATTTCATATTCTTTGCTGACCAGAGCCAGAGCAACTTCATGACTGATCTGCCTGGCATTGGTGAGTATTTCGTATTCGCTGAACTTCAGGAAGGCGTTCAGTTTTCCAATCCAATCTTTCATGTACATTTGCTTATTACGAATCGCCTGTAATTCCGCATAATCAAGGTACATGGTGACTATGCGATTCAAATGATCAAGTTCTGTTTTATCCAGATAGTTTTTTGCTATGGCAACATCACCTGGCATGATCTTACCGTCAGGTCCTTTTCGCCATGATGTCAATCCCATATTTTGCTTATCACACTTGGCTCGTGTGATTATAATTTCCGCGGCGGTCTGGCCGGTAATGGCGAAGTGGAGTTTGTTCTGTACCGTCGCAAAGAATTTTTGTGTTTCCTGTGCTTTAGGTGAATAGTCAATAGAAGTAGCGTAAATATCGGTAATTTTCTGATACAACATCCGCTCGCTGGAACGGATATCCCGGATCTCTTCCAGCAGATCATCGAAATATCGCGCACTGAAACGGGAACCATACTTGAAACGGTCGTTGTCGATTGCAAATCCTTTGTGAATATATTGTTGAAGAATTGAAATTGCCCATTGCCTGAACTGTGTGCCGGATTCTGAGTTAACCCTATAACCCACCGCGATAATTGCTTCAAGCGAATAGAACTTTGTCTGATACTGCTTACCATCTTTGGCAGTATGTGCAAAACTTGCACATACTGAATCTTCCTCTAACTCATTATCTGAAAAGATGTTCTTCAG
>CAYRGB010000014.1:0-13322 GCA_964423715.1 uncultured Methanosarcinales archaeon
ACTGCATCTCTTCACAATCCCGGACCGTGTAGCCATGAACAGGTACTGATCATCTTCAAAATCACTCACCGCGATCATGGTGGTGATGTTTTCTTCTTCTCCCAGTTCAAGGATATTGACCACGGCCTTCCCACGGGATTGGCGGCTACCCTGGGGTATACCATATACCTTCTGCCAATAGAGCCTGCCTTTGTTCGTGAAGAATAACAAATAGTCATGGGTCGAGGCAATGAAGATATCCTCTACAAAATCATTTTCTTTTGTATCCATTCCCATAACACCTTTACCGCCCCGATGCTGTTGGCTGTATGTGTCCAATGGTACCCTTTTAATGTAACCGGTGTTCGTGCTCATAACCACAACATCTTCTACAGGGATCAGGTCCTCATCTTCGATCTCCTCGCCGGATGGCAGTATCCTTGTTCTGCGCTCATCAGCGAACCGATTCCTGATGTCCAGAAGTTCTTCCTTGATCATCGTATATTTTCGAACATCGCTTGCAAGGATATCCTTCAGGTCGGCGATGGTAACGATCAACTCGCTATATTCATCATCGATCTTCTTCCTTTCCAGTCCGGTCAGACGCTGCAGACGCATGTCAAGGATCGCCTTTGCCTGCACCTCATCCAGCCCGAACTTCTCGATCAATCCTTTTTTAGCTTCGTCTGCCGTATCCGACGCTCTGATCAAGGTGATCACTTCATCGATATGATCAAGAGCAATCTTCAATCCATTGAGGATGTGGGCCCGCTCCTCTGCTTTGTTCATGTCGAACTGGCAGCGTTTCTGAATAACTTCAATGCGGTGCTTCAGGTATATCTCAAGGATCTCCCGTATATTGAGGACTCTGGGGACTCCCCCTACGATCGCGAGGTTGATCACACCAAACGTAGTCTGCATCTGGGTATGTTTATAGAGCTGGTTGAGTGCGACGTTGGGATTTGTCGAACGTTTCAGTTCTATGACCATGCGAATACCATCACGGTCGGATTCATCCCTCAGGTCAGAGATCCCCAGGATCTTCTTATCACGTACAAGACCCGCGATGGTCTCGACCAGTCTGGCCTTGTTGACCTGGTAGGGCAGTTCGGTGACTACGATCCTGTATTTGTCCGTCTTCATTTCCTCGATCTCAGCCACGGCCCTCAGACGGATCGGACCCCGTCCGCTTTCGTATGCGGACTTGATACCCTGTGTACCCATAATGGTAGCACCAGTGGGGAAATCCGGACCTTTGATCACTTTTTGAATGTCCTGGATGGAGGTTTCCGGATCATCGATCAGCATGATCGTGGCATCGACCACCTCGCCCAGATTGTGGGGGGCCATGTTGGTAGCCATTCCCACAGCGATCCCGGTGGAGCCATTGATCAGGAGATTTGGAAGTTTTGCAGGCAGCACTTCCGGTTCTTCAAGCGAACCATCATAGTTCGGCCTGAAGGAGACTGTCTGCTTATCGATATCATCAAGGAGTTCATTGGAGATCTTGTCCATCCGGGCCTCAGTATATCGCATCGCTGCAGCAGAATCCCCATCGATGGAACCAAAGTTACCCTGCCCATCGATCAGGGGATACCTGAGGGAGAAAACCTGCACCATTCTCACAAGGGAATCGTATACTGCAGAATCACCATGTGGATGGTACTTACCGAGCACATCTCCCACCACCCGGGCGGATTTCTTGTATGCCTTATCATGAGTAATGCCGGCTTCTTTCATTGCGTAGAGGATACGCCGATGTACCGGTTTGAGTCCATCACGGGCATCCGGAAGGGCACGTCCTATGATCACACTCATCGCATAATCGATATATGAGTTCTTCATCTCATCCTGGATCAATACAGGAATGATCCTCTCGCCCATATCTGTAGGCTGGACATCCATCGTATCCTCGGACTTGTTAGTCATGTCCTTTTTATTATTTTCATCTGCCATCCCTATCACCTCACACGTCCAGGTTCATGACATCTCTGGCATGGGTCTGAATAAACTTCCGGCGTGGCGCCACATCATCTCCCATGAGCACCGTGAACATCTCGTCAGCAGCCACGGCATCTTCCATGGTGACCTGCAGGATGGTGCGACTATCCGGATTCATGGTGGTTTCCCACAGTTGATCAGGATTCATTTCTCCAAGACCTTTGTAGCGTTGCATCGATACCCCTTTCTCACCGATCTCGTTCAGTTTGGTCTGCAGTTCACGATCCGAATAAGTATAGTATTGCTTTTTCCCCTTCTTGATCAGGTATAGGGGAGGCTGGGCGATATACACATATCCCGCATCGATCAACGGTTTCATGTAACGGAAGAAGAACGTCAGTATCAGGGTCCGTATGTGTGCCCCATCCACATCCGCATCGGTCATGATTATGACCTTGTGGTACCGTGCTTTATTAAGATCGTACTCCTCACCAATGCCGGTACCAATTGCAGTGATAAGGGAGAGTACCTCCTTGTTATTCAGTATCTTGGAAAGGCGTGCTTTCTCCACATTTATGATCTTACCCCTAAATGGCAGGATCGCCTGGAAACGCCTGTCTCGACCCATTTTGGCAGACCCGCCTGCAGAATCTCCTTCCACCAGGTATACCTCACACTGTGACGGGTCCTTTTCGGAACAATCCGCAAGTTTGCCAGGTAGAGTACTCACTTCAAGGGCACTTTTCCTGCGAGTAAGTTCGCGTGCCTTCTTGGCAGCTTCGCGTGCACGTTTGGCATCCAGTGCCTTCTGTAGGATCGTAGTTGCGATCTTAGGGTTCTCTTCCAAAAATTCCGAGAGTCCCTCGGATACCAGGGAATCCACAATACCTTTGAGCTCACTGTTACCGAGTTTTGTCTTCGTCTGACCTTCGAACTGGGGCTCAGCCAGTTTCACGCTGATAATGGCTGTCAGCCCTTCACGGATATCATCACCGGACAGCCTGACATCACCTTTTCCGAGATTATTTTTCTTGACGTAGTCATTGGCTACCCGTGTCAGGGCAGTTTTGAATCCTACAAGATGGGTCCCGCCCTCATGGGTGTTGATGTTGTTCGCAAACGAGTATACGTATTCGCCATAACTATCAGTATACTGGATCGCGATCTCGACCACTGTGCCCTCTTTCTCCCGATTGAAGTAGATGGGTATCTTATGAAGCGGGTTGCGACTCTTGTTGAGATATTCCACGAATGAGACGATACCTCCTTCATATTCGAACACGTCTCTTTGCTCCTCGCCAGTCCTGGCATCAGTGATGCGGATGCGGATACCTGTATTCAGGAATGCAAGTTCCCGCAGCCGGCTGACCAGTGTATCGTACTTGAATTCAGTGGTCTCGAAGATGTCGTTATCAGGTTTGAAGGTGCATTTTGTACCGGTCCCTTCGGCCTCACCGATCTCAAGTACATCGTCGGTGGGTACTCCCCGCGCATAACGCTGATAATACGTTTTACCATTGCGTTGGATCTCAAGTTCTGTCCATTCGGACAGTCCGTTCACGACAGAGACTCCAACACCATGCAGACCTCCGGAGACCTTGTAATTGCTCTTATCGAACTTGCCGCCAGCATGAAGTATCGTCATTACGACTTCAAGCGCAGATTTTTTGTATTTGGGATGTGGTTCAACAGGGATCCCACGCCCATTGTCCTGTACGGTCACTGAGCCATCATCATTGATGGATACATCGATGGAGGTACAAAACCCTGCCATGGCTTCATCGATGCTGTTATCGACGACCTCGTACACCAGGTGATGCAGACCTCTTCCATCGACACTGCCAATGTACATGCTCGGACGTTTACGTACAGCTTCAAGCCCTTCAAGGACCTGAATGTGTGTTGCGTCATACTCTTCTCTGTCACTCATCGTGATCATTCTCCATGGGATATAATGGGAACCAATTGAACTGAGAAATACGTATTTGATATCGATATTTCAGGTCAAAAAAGAGATATGTAAAAAGCCTATTATCATATCTCCCAAGTTGGATTTTTATTATTTACTGTGATGGTCTACCACTATGCATTCATACATATTAAATGTTTAGTTACATGAAATCCGCAGGAGGGATCTTACCTGATCGTCGTTAGGCTTCATAACGATCTTACAATTCCAGGATGTGCACATCCGGTAACCGAACAGCCCTCATATTCTTACGGCAGTTCTGAACGGATGGTTAGTTCTTAATAGTTAGATATATTTAGAAGGGTGTATCATTAGACTAAAATTATCCCTTGCAGGGAATTTGTTGCAACCATTTATATTGAACCAGATCATTTTGATCGACCGGTGAACATATGTCATTAAAGAATCTTAGGACACATTATACTGCACAGATAGATCCCGATGAGACAAGTGACCAGAAGGTCACAGTATCAGGCTGGGTACACGAAGTAAGAGACCTGGGTGGTATCTGCTTTGTTGTTGTGCGTGATCGCGAAGGACGGGCACAGGTAACACTCGTTAAGAAGAAGATTGACAGGGAACTGTTCAACTTTGCCAGGAAACTGGTCCGTGAATCGGTGGTCACTGTGACCGGTTCTGTAAAAGGTGAGGGAAAAGCCCCGAATGGTTATGAGATCATACCTGATGAGATATCGGTGCTCAACGAAGCAGAGTCACCGCTGCCCATGGACACCACCGGAAAGGTAGATGCTGAACTGGACACACGTCTGGATTCCAGGTTCATTGATCTTCGACGTGAGAAGACCAATGCAATATTCAGGATACGCCATGTGGTTCTGCAGGCGGTAAGGACTTATCTCACAGCAGACGGTTTCATCGAGACCACCAGTCCAAAGGTAGTGGCCACAGCTACCGAAGGGGGAACATCATTGTTCCCGATCACGTATTTTGACAGGGAGGCATTCCTGAACCAGAGCCCGCAGCTGTTCAAGCAGATCATGATGTCTGGTGGGATGGATCGTGTATTCGAGATCGGTCCGATCTTCCGGGCAGAGGAGCATGATACCCGTCGTCATCTGAATGAGGCGACGTCCATTGATATAGAGGCAAGTTTCATGGATCACTTCGATGTGATGGAAATCCTCGAGAATATGGTCGCGTTTGTATATTCACAGGTTATCAAGAACGCAGCTCCTTCACTTGAAGCCCTCGGTATCGAGCTCAAGGTTCCTGAAACACCGTTTCTGAAGGTACCGTACAGTGAAGCTGTCGAGATTGTCAATACTGCGGGTGAGGAGCAGATGGTATGGGGTGATGATCTGGGTACCCGTTCCGAGCATACGATCGGTGAGCACGTGTTCAAGGAAACTGGAGAATCTCACTACTTCATCACGGACTGGCCTATGGAGATCAAACCATTCTATGCAATGCCCTATGAGGAAGATCCACTGATCAGCAAGTCCTTTGATATGATGCACCGTACCATGGAACTGTCCTCTGGTGCCCAGCGTATCCATCTGCATGATATGCTCAGGTCACGCATCACGGAACAGGGACTGGATCCTGATGCATTTGATTTCTACCTGAAGACCTTTAAATATGGAATGCCTCCGCATGCCGGATGGGGTCTTGGGTGTGAGCGTCTTGTCATGACGATGTTGGGTGTCGAGAATATCCGCGATGTTGTCCTGTTCCCAAGGGATCGTAGACGATTGTCACCTTGAGCGGTGATATCATATCTGGGATGTGATATAATGGGAAAGAGAAATGCCCAGGGTCCAAACCCGGGAAAAGAGGCTGCAGGTGTTGCTGCAGCGGATCTTGTCATGGACGGGATGATCGTTGGTCTTGGTACCGGCTCGACAACCGCCTATACGATCGCAGAGCTTGGCAGGCGGGTAGACAGTGGTCTTGACATACTCGCAGTTATCACGTCCTACCAGTCTCAGATGCTGGCCATTGATGCGGGTATACCAATGACTACGCTTGCGGAACATCCAGTACTCGACATCGGCATTGATGGAGCGGACCAGGTCGATGCAGATCTGAACGTCATCAAAGGCGGAGGTGCCGCACACACGCGCGAAAAGGTGGTATCCCATTCAGCAAAGCGTTTTGTTGTTGTTGTGGATGAATCCAAGATGACCAAGAAACTTGATCATTTTGTACCTCTTGAAGTATTACCCTATGCCCGGGAACTGGTTACGGAAGCTGTAACCGCCATCGGCGGTGAGCCACAGATACGGCTTGCATCAAAAAAGGATGGTCCCGTCATTTCAGATAATGGGAATGTAATCATTGACGTACGATTCGGAAGGATCGATGATCCTGCATCACTGGCGAGAAAACTCTCCACATGCGTGGGCATAGTGGAACATGGGATATTCACTAATGTGGATGAGGTGTATGTCGGAATGAACGACGGGTCAGTTGAGATAAAAACAATCTAAGCCATCGATCGAAGTTCAGTAAGGACCCTTCAGAAGTCCTTCCTGATCGGACAGGCACACATTTCTATCAGTGTTTCCTCTCCACTACGAGTCCCCCGCCCTATCAATATGTCTCCCTCTTCTATTTTAGTCCTTCCACCAGGACTGTAGACCCACCGGCCGTTTCTCCTGACCGCCATAATATGGACTCCGGTCTCGGTACCTAGTTGAAGTTCTCCGAACATTTTTCCAATGATCGGTGAACATCCTTCGACCTCCATCCTCACTATAACCTCGTCTGATCCTCGAATTGCAATGGTGATAATAGGATGCAGTTCGATATCACGAAGCACAACATCAGCAATATCATATGCAGCGTCAGAGATCACTTCAGATGAATTTGCCAGCTGGAGTAATCCTTTTAGCTGGCTTACATCGGACACATGTTTTGCGGTCTCAAGGACCCAGTGCTGAAGATCAGATTTCATATCGTCCATCTCTGATTCCAGTTCCCTGACCTCTTCTGCAATATCACTGTTGTCAAAGAGCAGGGCCGAATAAGCAAGGCCCACCGAGAGCTCAGCCATGTTCTTCATGTCCACGATAATATCTACTGCATTGTCCAGGTCATTCAACATCCTCTCGTGCTTGATCGTCCTGGGAACAAATTGTTTGGTAGTGGCAAGTTTCACGAACAATGGGACACCTTCATCATGCCCTCTGGCGAAGACCACATCGTCTGTGCGTATGCGAGTGTCATGATCCGGATCATATATCCAGTCATTAAGTCTTCGTATCGCAATGACCCACATACCGGTCTCGGTATCGAGTTCCAGATCCCTTAATGTGTGGCCTACCATGTGAGAATTCTCATTCACGGTCACACTGACAATTGTTTCCTCTGCTTCACGCAGTGCGACCTTGAGTTCGAGGGGAATGCCCATGTTCATAAGGACGATCTTTGCAATGTCACCGGCAGCATTCGATATCTTCTCTGCTGAGGATGCTACCTGGAGCACACCTGTCATTTCTTCTGCTTCGTCGATACGCCGGGTACTTAACATCGCAGCCATGTTCATGTGGTAGTAATAGGTATCCATCTTATCTTCAAGCCGCAAAACCTCATCTGCAATGTCCTCATCGTCATACACCATTGCCGAGTAGGCGAGGTCTAGCATCAGTTCAGATGTATCTTTCATTTCAATAAGGATGTCCTTAAGATTTGTAGGATGGTATTTTATCTCTTTTGGGCACATGGTTTTCTTACCTATTCGTTATAGTCATTGTTTAGATATATGTTTAGTGTTGAATTTTCAGATAATCCCGAACAGATACAGTGTGGCAAATATAGCGGCGATTCCCACAACATCCCCCAGGGTTGCGATCATGGGAATTACCGTGTCGTCCGGGTCCAGCCCGAAACGATGGGATGCGAAGGCAATGGCTATGGTAGCCGAGAATACGGCGATCTGTTCCAGGAATCCGGCTATGGTACATATCTTGAACAGATCAAGGAGGCTCAGGGGACTGTTCGTCATGCCTGCGACAAACCAGATCGCTGCGCTCAGGAATATGGATGCGGAGGTCCCTATAATCAATGCTGCTGCCACACTATTGCGGACAACAGGGTTCTTGTGAATATGTGTTGTTCCCAGACCCATATGGAAAGCCGATGAGAGACGTGCAGCAAGCATGCTGCCGGTATCCCCGCCGATCTTGATGAGAGCAGGAATCAACAGCAGTATCGTGGGAAGTGCCACAAGTTCGTCCAGGTGAATGTTGAGCATCTGTCCTGCGAACAGGCCGATGAAGGACGTTATTATGAGTATAGGCAGACTGCTGCGTATGATCCCTCGGACAGTGTAGTAGCTCATACCATAAGCACCACCTTTGCGGCTATGAACAGCATCAACATGGAGATGATATCTCCGATGGTTGCTATGGATGGAGTGACCACATTGTCCGGATCAAAACCGAACCTGAACACGCTCAATGCAACGAATGCAGTAATGACGGAAAGCATTATCCCCGAGGACACGCCTGCAATGACCGCGATCAGTGTGAGTGTCAGTGCGCCCGCACTCTCCATTCCCATCATTACTGTCATCAGGTGTCCCAGTATCCCAAGTATGATCGATAGCATGAGACTGAGAAGGAGTGACCCGCCGATGTTATTTGTCAGTTCCGGATTATTCTCTATTTTTGTGATAAGGCCCATGTGGATGGCACTCCCCAGGCGAGAACCCAGGGTGCATGAGATGTTTCCCCGCATACCAAGTACGGCCGGAGCAATGACGATCAGCCCCGGAATGAGCTGAAGCTCATCGGTCATGTTAGAAAGGATCATGCCTGCGACGATCCCCCCGATGATCGCCATAAATTGGAACGGCAATGCTTCCTTTATGATAGACCCAATGCTGGCATATTCCCCAAGGTAGATCTCTTCGATCTCGGAGGTATCATGGCCATCAGAAGACGATCGAGAGGACATAGGCTGGTATTAAAATTTATTAGTATAAAAACCATCGTTTAATACTGCATGGGCTACAAAAAAGCTAATATACAACTTATTCTATGTATTGGTTGTATGATCAGGAGAGTCCGTCTTCCTGTCCTGCAGTCATTTCATATTGTGGGCCCGTGGTCTAGCCGGTTATGACATCGCCTTTACACGGCGGGGGTCATGAGTTCGAATCTCATCGGGCCCACCAGAAACCTTTTTTTTGTGATTTTGTTGATAATTCCTACTATTTTTCAAGAGAGTCTTCACAATCAACATGATAATCTGATATTAGTTCGTGTATGTTCATAGTCTTGTACCTTTTTGATTTTGGTTAATATGTAATAGTTACAGGACTATTCATAATTTACAGCACTTTAGTGACGCTGTCAACTAAGGATACTTGTATTAATTGGGACTGTCAAAGTTTTATTGGTTACACCAATATAGTGGCACTACCTTCAATCAATAAATTTATAATGCTTGGTAATCAGTATCAGCTATATCAAAATAATCACCTCAATTTTACTATCAATAATAAAAGAATCAATTCATATCCCTTCCATCAAAGAGATTGTTAACATGGTCAATGTAACCGAAAATGCCAACTTCATCTGGAGCATCGCAGACCTTCTTAGGGGAGACTACAAGCAGGCAGATTATGGAAAGGTCATTCTTCCTCTTACCGTATTGAGAAGGCTCGATTGTGTCCTTGAACCCACAAAACAGAAGGTCCTGGATTATCTTCCAAAGATGGAAAGTATGAACATCGAGAACACTGGCCCTGTGCTTAACAAGGTTGCAGGTTTTAATTTTCACAACCAGAGTAAATACGATTTTCAGAGCCTGAAAGCAGACTCAAACAGCATTGCTGCCAATCTCTCAAACTACATCAACGGTTTCTCAGAGGATGCCCGAAACATTCTCGAATACTTCAATTTCAATGAACAGATCGAAAAACTGGACAAGGCAGACCTTCTCTACCTTGTTGTCAAGAAGTTTGCCGAGGTTGACCTGCATCCTGACAAAGTTAACAATATCGAGATGGGATACATCTTTGAAGAACTGATTCGCAAATTCTCTGAGCTTTCCAACGAGACTGCCGGACACCATTTCACCCCAAGGGAAGTCATCAGGTTAATGGTGAATCTCCTATTTGTCAATGATAGGGATGTGCTCACACGTCAGGGAATTGTGAAAACACTTTATGATCCTGCATGTGGTACCGGAGGTATGCTCTCGGTTGCAGAGGAATATCTTAAAGAGCTCAATCCTGATGCAAGGCTGGAAGTGTTTGGACAGGAACTCAATGATGAATCCTATGCAATATGCAAATCAGACATGCTCATCAAAGGTCAGAATGCTTCCAACATAAAATTCGGTAATTCCTTTACTGTTGATGGGCTGGAAGCTGAAAAGTTCGATTACATGCTTTCCAATCCTCCATTTGGTGTCGAATGGAAGAAGGTGGAGAAGGTCATCAAGAACGAACATGAGAAAAAGGGACATGACGGAAGGTTCGGTGCAGGCTTGCCAAGGATAAGTGACGGTTCGTTCCTTTTCCTCCAGCACATGATTTCAAAGATGAAGCGTGATAATACAGGCTCACGTATAGGTATTGTTTTCAACGGTTCCCCCCTGTTCACAGGAAGTGCTGGTAGCGGTGAAAGCGAGATTCGCAGGTGGATTATCGAGAACGATATGCTTGAGGCTATTGTGGCTTTGCCTGACCAGTTGTTTTACAACACAGGCATCTATACTTACGTCTGGATAGTCACAAACCGGAAGGAAGATGAAAGGAAAGGAAAAATACAGCTTATCAATGCCGTGGATTTCTACAACAAAATGAAGAAAAGTCTCGGTAACAAACGCAATGAGGTTAGCCCAAATAATATTGACACCATCACGAAACTCTATGGTGATTTCAAGGAAAACGAGTTCTCCAAGATTTTCGACAACAAGGATTTCGGATATCAACGTATTACCGTAGAAAGACCCCTGAAACTCAATTTCCATATAAGTGAAGAACGAATTGAGAGACTGAAGGAAGAAAAGGGTTTCACCAACCTTGCTTCGAGCAAGAAAAAGGATAATGCGGCAGAGAAAGAAATCGAGGAAGGCAAACGTTTGCAGGATTCCATCCTTGAAATGCTTTCATCAATGAGTTCCGATAAGCTCTACAAGAACCGTGATGAGTTCACAAGGCTTTTGAAACTGCAAATCAAGAAGTCAGGCATTGATGTCAAGCCACCACTTCTCAAGACCCTTCTCAAAGCTCTTTCCGAACAGGACGAAACAGCCGATGTCTGCACTAAGAAAGGTGAACTGGAACCTGATACCAACCTCCGTGACTATGAGAATGTTCCTTTAAAAGAGGATATCCAAACTTATTTTGAGCGTGAGGTTATCCCACACGTTCCTGATGCATGGATTGATGATAGCAAGACAAAGATTGGCTACGAGCTTAATTTCACAAAGGAATTCTACAAATACACTCCACTTCGCAGTCTCGATGATATAAGAACAGATATCATGGCTCTTGAAGAAGAGATGGAAGGTTTGCTTAAGGAGGCTGTGGAATAATGGCTTTGCCTGTGAATATCTATGAGTTGTTGAACGGGCTTACTGTTGAGTGGGAACGCCTTGAATTTAAGAAAGGCTGGAATCCTGTTTCGGTGTTGCATAGTATTTGTGCATTTGCAAACGATGTCAATAATTGGGGTGGCGGTTATGTTATTATTGGGATCGGGGAGGATGAGGGGCGCCCTATTTTGCCACCGGCAGGATTGGAAATTACGAGTATCGATAAGATACAAAAGGATCTGTTGAATCTCTGTAACCAGTTGCATCCTGCTTATTATCCTATTGTTGAACCTGTTGTGTTTCAGGACAAACATATCCTTATTATCTGGGTT
This sequence comes from uncultured Methanosarcinales archaeon, assembly GCA_964423715.1. Lineage (GTDB taxonomy): Archaea > Halobacteriota > Methanosarcinia > Methanosarcinales > Methanosarcinaceae > JAIOTO01. The sequence continues at coordinate 11,734 of CAYRGB010000014.1, forward strand.
CCGGGTGGGGCGACTCGTCCTTACAAGGCTCCGGTGTCCCTTGGTGCAAAGAAGAATGGTCTTTCTAATGAATATGCATATTACATCAGGCGTTTTTCAAGTACGATTAAGGCAAAATATGAGGATGAAAAGGAATTGGTGTCGATGGCAGGAACGATTCCTTTTGATGACAGGATCAATCACAGTTCAGAGATCACAGATTTGAACTCCACACTTATAAAAGCTCATCTTGCGGAGATTGGAAGTGATCTTCTTTCTGAAGCAGACGATATTTCATTTGTTGACCTTTGCAGAAGGATGAACCTCGTAGAAGGCCCCAATGAATTTGTTAAACCAAAGAATGTGGGGTTGTTGTTCTTTAATGATGCACCTCATAAGTTTTTCAGTCAGGCGCAGATCGATGTTGTTGAGTTCAAGGATGAGACCGGAGATCGATTCGTTGAGAAAATATTCAAAGGCCCCCTGAGGCAGCAGGTCATTTCTGCTCTTACCTACATCAATAACATATTTTTGGTCGAGACGGTACAAAAGGTCCCTGATAGGCCACAAGCCATCCGTTTTTTCAATTATCCATATCAAGCGATCGAAGAAGCCCTTGTTAATGCAGTGTACCATAAAAGTTACGAGATAGCCGAGCCTGTGGAGGTCAGGATAAATTCCGACAATATAGAGATCCTGAGTTTCCCTGGTCCACTCCCCCCTCTTAGCAAGGACAACCTGATGGAAGAAAATGTCACATCACGAAAATACAGAAACCGCAGAATCGGGGAACTCCTGAAAGAACTACACCTTACCGAGGGACGAAACACCGGATTTAAAAAAATACGAAATGCCATGAAACACAACGGCTCCCCCAAACCTATTTTCAAGACCGACGATGATAGGAATTATTTCATAACGTTTTTGCCAATTCATCAGGAGGCCAAAGTCGAGGCTTATAATGAGGAGTCAGTGGATGTCAATGATATTGTCCCAAGTTTGTCCCAAGTTTGTCCCAAGTCTGTCTCATGTGAAATTGCAGCGAAGATCATTATATTCGCAAAAGACGGTGTGTCCATTTCTACTCTGATGTCAATCCTTGAACAAACAAATAGAACACGTTTTCGCAATGATATAATCAGACCTTTAATGGATGCCGATCTGCTCAGAATGACAATCCCCGATAAACCCCAAAGTAGTAACCAAATGTATGTAACAACAACCAAAGGCTTAGAGATCATTAGTATGGGGAGCAAAAAATGAAACCAAACCCAGCATACAAGGAGTCGGTTATTGAGTGGCTGGGAGAAGTGCCGGAGGGATGGGAAGTTAAGAATCTGAAATGGCTCCTAAAAGATAGGATGAAATATGGTGCTAATGAAGCTTCTGAATATGATGAAAGGTCATACCCTCGCTACATTAGAATAACAGATTTTGGTGATGATGGTCAATTAAGAAATGACACTTTCAAATCACTACCTCTTGAAAAAGCAAAAGAATATTTACTTGCAGAAGGCGATATTTTGTTTGCACGTAGTGGTGCAACGGTTGGTAAAACATTTCAATTTAAGAATTTTAATACAGATGAGGATTTATATTTGACAACTACT
>CAYRGB010000015.1:0-7822 GCA_964423715.1 uncultured Methanosarcinales archaeon
TTACACCAAAAGAGCGTTTTATACGATCACTACAAGGAAAAACTGTGGACAAAGTTCCAGTCTGCTCTGTTACCCAGACAGGGACCGTTGAACTGATGAAGGCTACGGGAGCACACTGGCCACAGGCACATTATGATCCACAGAAAATGGCGGACCTTGCGATAGCAGGTAATAAGATCGCGGGTTTAGAAGCCGTACGGTATCCTTTCTGTGTTACAGTCATTGCACAGGCACTTGGTTGTACGATAATGGAGGGGACCTTTGATACCCAACCACATCAGGAAGGTATTCCATGCACCCGTAAAGAGGATGTTGGTGAAATAAGCATTCCGTCAGATATTCTTGAAAGGGAGAGGATCTCAACCGTATTAAAAGCCACAGATATCATCAAAGAAAGAGTGAATGACAACATACCGGTCATTGCAGGAATGATTGGTCCGGCTGCAATTGCGTTTCAACTTGCAGGCGCAATGAATTATCTCATGTGGCTCATCCAAGAACCAGAGGCGATAACAGATCTTCTTGATATTGGAACTGAGGTATGTATAGAGTACTCCAATGCCCTCTTTGAACATGGGGTTGATGCTATCAACATATCAGATTCAGAAAGCGGACCCGACCTTATTGCTCCCCAGATGTTCGAATCCTTCATGCTTCCAGAATACAGGAAGATCGATAAAAAGACAAATGGGATGAAAATATTACATATCTGTGGAGATGCAACTGAGATCATTGAACCAATGGCAAATACAGGATTTGAAGGACTAAGCATCGAAGAAAAGGTGGATGCAAGATTTGCCAAGGAGATAATAGGAGACAGAGCATGTCTGATAGGAAATGTCTCACCCTCAGCAACACTCCTCTACAAATCCCCTGAAACTGTGAAAACAGAAGCAAAGCAGTGCATTGAAGATGGAGTAGACATACTTGCTCCAGGTTGTGGGCTAGCACCACACACTCCATTGGAGAACCTGAAGGCATTTGTAGCTGCAAGGGACGAATATTATCTGGAAAAGGGGATATTGTGAAACATAGGAGTTGTTTAGTTCATGTTTATGCATAGCAGTGTCTAAATGCCCTTGATTGATTGTTATTATATATTCTATTGAACGAAAGGTTAATTTAGAGTCTGTGCTAACACATAACACTATATTGTTAGCCCGGAGGCTGAACATGTTAGGTATAGATGACCCTCAAATATGGATTGCCTACATCCTGTGCATCATTAGTGCTATTGGATGTGTGGCCTATGGTTTATTGAAATGGAACGATGGTGACGATCAGGAGGAGGAAGAATGGCTGTGAGTTAGCTGTGCTTGGTGTATTTGTCCTGATCTATCTGATGATCATATTCTACCTTGGATTGCTTGGATATAGAAAGACAAAAAAGGATGAAGATTATATGGTTGCAGGGCGGCATATACATCCCTATATCCTTGCTCTTTCCTATGGTGCCACGTTCATCAGTACGTCTGCAATAATCGGATTCGGTGGAGCTGCTGGAGCACTTGGGATGGGACTTCTCTGGCTGGCCTTTATGAACATAGTCGTCGGGATATTCATTGCATTCGTTGTATTTGGATCTCGAACACGGGGCATGGGAGTACGACTGAAAGCCGTCACATTCCCGGAACTTCTGGGAAAGCGTTTCAACTCAAGGTTCATCCAGGGTTTCTCGGGTGCTCTGATAGGTATATCTTCATGCCATTGTATGCTGGCATTGTCCTGATCGGTGGTGCTCGTTTCATTGAGGCCACGCTTGGAGTGAACTATGACATCGCAGTACTTATCCTGACAGTTATCGTGGCAGCATATGTGATCACAGGGGGTCTGATCGCAGTTATGTACACCGATGCTTTGCAGGGAGCATTCATGTTTGTTGGAATGTTCATCTTGATGTTATTTACATATATCAAACTCGGTGGTATCACAGAAGCTCATCAAGCTCTTACGTCAATGGCACCTCTTGTACCGGACGCTTTGGTAAAAGGCGGGCATTTAGGTTGGACGGCGATGCCTGCATTCGGTTCTCCTATCTGGTGGACACTTGTTTCAACCCTTGTACTTGGGGTTGGGATCGGTGTGCTCGCACAACCCCAACTGGCTGTCAGGTACATGACCGTGGAGAATGATAAGGCTCTGAACAGGGCCGTACTTGTGGGAGGTCCCTTCATTCTTATGATGACCGGTGTTGCATTCACAGTGGGTGCCCTCTCAAATGTATATTTTTACAAGGCACAGGGACTCATTTCTCTTGCAGCTTCAAAGGGAAATACGGATCTGATCATGCCCGAATTCATCAACGCTGCGATGCCTGATATATTCGTCATCCTGTTCATGCTAACCCTGCTGGCAGCAGCAATGTCAACGTTGAGTTCGCAGTTCCATACCATGGGCACTTCAATTGGGCATGACTTCTATCGTCAGTTCATCAAGAAAGGAGAGGCTGGCAATACGGTAAATATCACAAGAATAGGAATTGCAGTGACCATTATTGTAAGTGTGGTGCTGGCATATATCCTCCCAATAAGTATTATTGCAAGGGCTACGGCTATTTTCTTCGGTCTGTGTGCCGCAGCGTTCCTTCCAATATATGCCGGAGCGTTGTTCTGGCGAAGGATGACGCGCGAAGGTGCCATTGCCAGTCTTCTGGTGGGAACTTTCAGCAGCCTTTTCTGGCTTACATTTGTGCACGCAACGGAAGCGGCTCCGCTCGGAATCTGCAATCTGATCTTCGGAAAGGACACTATTCTTGCAAGTACATGGACAGTCGTTGACCCGATATTGGTGGCCACACCACTAGCAATAATTGCAGCCATTGTAGTGAGTCTCCTTACAAATCCCCCCTCAAAGGAACATCTCAGGGATTGTTATGGAAAATAACCAGTTGCAATGAATGTTGAGTAAGGAATAGAATCGAATGGATCAAACGGGCTTTCGCGTAACATTGGGTATGCGAAAGATCGTTATTTTTTTGTCGCTGGCCGATACGGATACTGCGTGCACAGAACCAATTATGGATCATGCATCCAGACAAGTTTGCACATCCTCCTAAAACGCATCGTTTAGGTAACCTGTGGTGAGGAGTGATTGAAATATATAGAGGCAAAAGCCATATGACGAGTATAAAGAGGGGATGTATACTGACTAAATTATCCGACTTTTGCCTAATCATAAGTTGTCATTATTGAATATAAAGTTAATCGTATGCCATATTTGGAGGATGTTTGTTGTTTTATATTCCAAACATAAATACGGTATATGGGTAGTACTGGTTTAAGGTATAAGACCTACAGATGATGATCATGACGATTGGCGTGTTAATCCATGGACCAGAGGTGGTTGATTCAGGATATGCAAAGATCATTCTGGATACTCTCCATGCCGAAGATGATGTAGTAGCAATGCTTGGAGGCACGATGGGGAAGGTTGCTGTTATGGATGCATCCCTTGATGATGTTATCGATATCTCTCAACGTATGAGACCAAGTTCTGCTTTAGAATATCTCTTTGATACATGTGATACTGTCTATTTGTTGAACCATGGGAAAACAACCATGACTGGAATTACCTTTGGAAATATTGTGGCATCACGGATAACAATTCTGCAAAAAGTTCCGTTCATCCAGATCGAGAGGCCTGGAAGTGTGGATGGGATAATGGTTGCCTGGAACAGGGCTGGATATGAGGATAAGGGATCATCAAAGGAACTGGCAGATATATTGGGATTTGAGATCTACTGCCGGCAGCCAGACCACAACACATCCCGGATCGAGCATGTGGGTAATAGAACGATCAGGAAAATTGCCGGTGCCCAATCAGATGAGGTCATCATGGTGGATGGCATAGTGATCGGCAGAGCCAGATCACATGATGTTGCCATTGTGTTCGAGGACGGTTTCGTAGTAGATATCCGTGGAGGGAAACTGAAAATACATGGGGCTGAGAAACTTCATCAGTATGCTGAACGGATACCTATAGATGTAGATAATGTATGGATAAAGACGGGTTTAATTCGCCGCAGCAGTGCACCCCCGAAAAGCAGGGGTATGCATGAAAGTAATAGCACTTTCGTCAAAGCAATGTTGATCGACCATGATGCTGAAAGGGCAGTGGATATGAGAACGGATTGCAACATTGCCGTCACGGTGGGCGATGACACTACGGCGATCGCAGGAGATATCCTTTATCGGTTCTCTGTACCGATCATTGGAATAATTGATGGTGATGGTGATGATTTTTTCAGAGCACATGACCCGTTCCCTGGCTCGATAGTTCTGCGTGTAAATTCAGGCTATGACGATATTATGGGGCAAAGGATCAGTGCGGAAATATTTAAAAATGAAATGTATATCATTTCGGAAGCGATCAAAACAAGAATATTCGCGATCATCGGCGACAGGTTGGAATCTGTAACAAAATATTGAAAGGTTTGAAATTCTCATCTGTATTTGCAAACTTTAAAGATACCTATAAATATAATAGAGAACATCTTTTATCTATAGTATAGTATACTTAATATATTAAAGTTGAATTCTTGGTGGAGATGGTGATATGTATATGAAAGGTTTAAGTACATCTGACAATGAAGTAATTGAATCGTTGAAACATCTGGGAATTTCCAGAAATCTGGCAACAACAATAACGTATCTCAAAAATGTGCCGGAGGCCTCTTCCCAGGAGATCGAGATGAGTACGGGTCTCCGACAGCCCGAAGTTAGTGTTGCAATGCGGGAAATGCGCAAAAATGGTTGGATCAAAGAGAATAACAAGAATGTAACCGGAAAGGGTAGACCTACAAAGATCTACAGATTGGCTATCCCGGTCGGCGCGATCATAGGCCATTATGAATCAAAGATATGCGAAGAGAACGAAGCGCGTTTGGCCATAGTGGAAAAATTAAAAGCTATTAGCAAAAATTAACCTGCATCGTCAGGTGTAATGCTCACCGAGAATGAAGGGTCATCCCAGGTTTTCATCCGCCTGATGCAATGTATAGGATATCTAGGTTTGAGGAAACAACCGTCCCATCGAGTGGGACGGATTCACCGTCCTTTAATACAATAACTGTCTCTTCATTAATATCCAGTATATTCAACAACGATTCATAAGTTGTACCTTCAGGGACTTTAAGATTCTGTTCCTCGGAATTGTCCGGCACAATGCTTATTGTTACTGTTGGGCTCAATCTGCGGATTCACCACCTTCACATTCTAGGTCACTGAGGTTTTCCTCTATTAGCTTTTTCTCAAGGTTCTCCAGCTTCTTTATACCTTTACGTTCCGTATCTCGTTTGTTGAACTTTGACATGCTGATTCACCCCATATCATTATTGTGCTGTATAGATATAATCCTTTCGAGATAAGCTTAAGAAAGGGTATAATAATATATGCCCGTGATCATTGTGGACAATCATGGCATCCCACCCGACAATTTAGAAGCATTGATATTTGATGTTGATGGAGTATTGGTCGATTCCATGGCTTATCATGCAGATGCATGGATCCAGACATTCAGTGAGATTGGGATCGATATTACAAGACAGCAGATATATGATATTGAAGGCTCCAATCACGTGGGAATGATCGAGAAGGTATTCAAAACGGTGGCAAGAAGGCCACAACCTCACCATTTTGAAGACCTCCGCAACAGGAAATAGGAACTATTCTTCCAGACACAGAAAGTGAAGGTGTTCAGGGGAATGGATGATTGTCTGGGGCGGTTGAACGATGCCTATCACCTGGCTGTGGCTTCAGGATCTGATCGAAGGGTCGTAGGCAAACTTATTAACACATTCTTTCCTGATATACCTTTGATGTGATCTTTTCCGGTGCAGACGTAACACACGGAAAACCCTCTCCTGAGCCATACCTAAAAGCCATCGAAAAACTCAGTGTACGAAAAGACCGATGTATTGTGATCGAAAATGCACCGTTGGGCGTTGAATCTACAAAGAATGCGGGCCTATATTGTGTTGCTGTACCTACTCATGTAAGTCCCGCAAGCCTTAAAAAAGCAGATGTGGTCTTTGAGGGCCACGAAGCTCTAAAAGAATACCTCTATGATCTCGTAATTTAAGGGCACAATCACGAAATATCTACATCGCACGAATACGACCAGAGAACATACGCTCTCCAGAGAATAAATCCTACAACTGCGATCAATAGCAGTGGTACTGAGATCAATATATAATATCCACTGCGATACGCCAGCAGTGCTCCGAATGCCGCTATTGTGTTTACGACCGAACCGGCAACACAAAGAGGTATGAATGGGACGGATAGCAGCATGCTCTGGAACCGATTTTGAGCCGTTGGGTTTGGGGATGCCATGATAGATAATAACTTATCCTTTCTACTTAAAATCAGTTTCGTTACCAGCGGCTTTGTGTATAAAGTCGGATTATTGCCCGACTTTATACATAGACTCTTTACTTTTCACACAGGACATACTTTATACACAAAGCTAAAATAATCAAAAAATGTTTATAGATACACTTAACTATAACAGTAAATATTTCTACAATATATTGTAAGTTTGGTCATGAATGTAATCCCTAGAAAGGAGGAAAAAATGATACCTGATTTTCAATCAATAATGTTGCCTCTTTTAAAATCGTTTAAAGAAGGCGAAATTAAGTTTTCAAAAGAACTTCGCATTAATATGGTAAATCATTTCAATATAACAGAAGAGGAACAAAATGAAAAAACTCCGTCCGGTAAACAATTTACATATTCTAATCGCATTGCTTGGGCAATTTCATATTTAAAAATGGCAGAATTGATTTTTTCCCCGAAACGAGGTTCTTATCGAATAACGGACGAAGGTATTAATGTTCTTAAAAATCCTCCTGAAAAAATAACAATATCATTTTTAAAACAGTTTGAAGTTTTTTCAAAACACCGAAATCCAGAAAAAGATGAAAGCATCGAGAAAGACGAGCAAATTACAGAGAAAACTCCTGATGAGTTAATTGAAATAGGTTACAAACAAATAAAAAATGAATTATCACTACAATTATTAAATCAGATTAAAGACGGTTCACCATATTTTTTTGAAAAATTAGTTTTGGATCTATTGTTAAGAATGGGTTATGGAGGTTCCGAAATAGATAATGGTGAATTAACTCAAAAGGGTTCTGATGAAGGAATTGATGGAATTATAAAAGAAGACAGACTTGGATTAGACAAAATATATAATCAGGCAAAAAAATGGGAAAATGGCGTGGGAAGACCTGAAATACAAAAATTTGTAGGAGCTCTCCAAGGGAAAAGAGCTAAAAAAGGGATTTTTATAACCACTTCAACATTTTCAAGCAATGCATATAACTATGCTCAAAATCTCGATGTTGCAGTAATACTAATAGATGGAAAAAAACTTGCAGAATATATGATTGAAAATGAATTAGGGGTTACAGTAAAACAAAACTATAAAATATTTAATGTTGATTCCGATTATTTTATTGAAGATTGATCTTTAAGAAATGCTCCCGCATAATCCGATAAAAGCCAAAAATAACAAAAAGTGATTAGATTATTCATGCACCTGCGTCAGGATTCTCCGTTTTTCCAAAACAGAGTCCGTGACAAATTGTAATTTCATATCTTAATGGCTTTGTTTTAAAAATCGTAATATATCCCGACTTTATACACAGATTCTTGACTTTTTACACAGTACGTACTTTATACACAAAGCCGTTACCAGCTGTGAAATCTCACCAGTTTGGCATCTTGCCATAAATACAATCGTTTCTTCACGAGCTACTAACAAACTGCTCGAAACCCTTAAGTGGAACCGAACATAACTCTAATATATAGCAGGC
>CAYRGB010000015.1:7832-10926 GCA_964423715.1 uncultured Methanosarcinales archaeon
ACCCTTATAATTAGATCAAGAATATATTATAGATTGCAGGGGCTTACAAATGCAGTATCATATACAGAGATGATGATATCATATACCAGAGACAATAACCGTTCATCATCGAATAAAAGCCATCAGGAGGATTTCAAATAACGATAAAGATACCCTATGGAAAAGATCATATTGACATCAAAGTCGGCATTCCCCACGAAGTACTCACCCCAAATGAACAAGAAGTGAGGAACGAGTCCGAAATCATCACTCAGGCCCTTTCGAACCCTATCGGAACGGAAACATTCGAGGAATTCTCCCGCAATGCAAACAAGCTACTGGTCCTTGTCAATGATGCAACAAGACCCACACCCACAGCACGGATCCTTTGGATATTGCAGGACACGCTCCGGAAGCATACTGACCTGAAGTTCCTCGTCGCCACCGGGTCCCACCGGGCCCCCACCGATAAGGAGTTAAGGTCCATCTTCGGGAATCTATACGATGAATTCAAAGACAGGATCTTCATCCACGATGCCAGAAAAGATGAGGATATGGTGTATCTCGGTGAATCCACTCGAAAAACCCCGATATACCTGAACCGAATGGTCACCGAGATGAGGAACATCCTGGTTATCGGAAGCGTAGAACCGCACTACTTCGCGGGTTATACCGGCGGAAGAAAAGCATTCCTGCCAGGCGTGTCCTCATACCAGACCATCGAGACAAACCACAAACATGCCCTTTGTGATGGAGCCCGGACCCTGGCCCTTGAAGGCAATCCGGTCGCAGAGGACATGAACGATGCCATGAAAGTCCTCAAGGATATGAACGTGTTCTCCATCCAGTCAGTGTTGACCGGTGACCATAGCCTGTATGCAATGACCACCGGTGACCTGATCAAATCATTCGATGCCGCCACCGGAAAGGCCAATGATGTTTTCGGAGTACGATGTCGGAGAAAAGGTAACATCGTCCTCACGGCCGCCCCTTATCCAATGGACATCGACCTATACCAGTCTCAGAAGGCTCTCGAAAATGGAAAGCTGGCCCTTGAGAAAGGGGGCGTGATCATCATGGTCTCCAAGTGCCGGGAGGGCGTAGGCGAAGATAACTTTTTGGAACTGCTCGGGTCCGCATCAACCTGTGAAGAGGTCATGGCAGAAATTGACAAAGACTATAAGTTAGGGTATCACAAGGCGGCCAAGATGGCACAGATCGGGACCTGGGCAAGAATGTGGGCCGTTTCTGACCTCGATGATGAAACCCTGAAGCGGAGTAAATTGGAACCCCAGCCAGGGATCCAGAAGGCCTTCGATAGAGCTATTGCCCTGATCAGGAGCCAGGACAAGGAACCCTATGCAGTGATCATGCCCCAGGGTAGCCTGACAATACCTCTTATTGAATGATGGGAAAGAGCATGATCGGAAAAAGGACGACGGGTGAAGAAACGATGGATCTGCAGATCATCGACAAATTGCAGGATATTGCAGGGGAGGCATATGTCAGTACATCCACTGCAGAACTTTATGCCTATTCCACAGACGCGGGTATCCACCGAAGCATACCCGATGCAGTGATACGGCCAGGAACTACCGAGGAGGTTTCCATGATCGTAAAACTCGCCAATGAATACCTGTTTCCGGTGATCCCAAGAGGTGCAGGGACCGCACTTTGTGGTCACAGCGTCCCCATAAAGGGCGGAGTGATAATCGATCTGCAGAGGATGAACAGGATCAAGGAAGTACATATAGAGGACCTCTACGTTATCGTGGAACCGGGCGTGATCCATCAGGACCTGAACGAAAAGCTGAAGAAATACGGATTTTTCATTCCTGGGCCTTCCAGCGGCAACGTTGCCAACATCGGCGGCATGATCGCAACTAACGCGTCCGGCGGTAATGCCGTGAAGTACGGTGCCACCCGGGATTATGTTCTTGGTCTGGAAGTAGTGTTCCCGACCGGAGAGATCGCAGCCCTTGGTACCAGAACCCTGAAGAACTCCGCCGGTTATCAGCTGGAACGTCTCATGTGCGGCATGGAAGGAACCTTGGGAATTATTACCAAAGCCACACTCAAGGTTGTCCCTCTCCCCGAAACGAGCGCTGTTGCAGTGGCGGTATTTGGCACGCTGGAGGCAGCAGGCCAATGTGTTTCCAATATCATTGCTAAACCCATCATACCGTCTGGTCTGGAACTCATGTCGAACGTGTGCATCCAGGCTATCAATAAGGCAGTCGATCTGGGGCTTCCGGAAACGGATGCCATCCTTTTGATCGAGGTGGATGGAAGTGCCAATGACATCGGGGACCAGATCGAGAAGGTCTCGGATATCTGCACCAGTGGTGGGGCACTTTCTGTCGATTTCACAGATGATCCTATAAGAATGGAAGAACTCTGGAAAGGTCGAAAGGCCATGATCCCGGCCCTCTGCAAGTACGACGATGAACTCGTGACCGTCATGCTTGCGGATGACATGGCAGTACCCATGAGCCGGATACCTGAGACCATCAGGGCTTTTGAGAATATCTCGGATAAATATGATATAATCATCGCAAGCTATGGACACGCTGGTGATGGAAACCTGCACACCAAGGTCCTGATGGACCCCACCCGGAAGTCGCACTGGGACCAGGCAGAGAAAGCCGTCGCAGAGATATATGACAAAGTAATGGAAGTGGGTGGGACAGTAACCGGAGAACACGGCGTAGCGATCACAAAAGCACCGTTCTTCATAAAGGAGCGTGCCTCGAGCATCAATGCTATGAAGATCATCAAGAGAGGACTTGATCCCAATAATATCATGAATCCATACAAAATAATGGACTGGGACGAGAACTTCATCACCCACCTGAGATATCATATTGAGGATGAGTAAATGAAAACAGAGAACCTGAAAAAATGGAGACAGGAACTCATCAACTGCACCCAATGCGGATACTGCAAGGAGGTATGCCCGGTGTTCGAGGAGATCGGATGGGATTCGTCTTCGGCAAGAGGCAAGATGTCGCTTTGCTATGGTCTGTACTCCGGTGATATCGAGCCTGATGAATCTGTACTGGAACGGCTCTACCAGTGCACCACCTGTACAGATTGCACCCGTAGGTGCCCCTCC
>CAYRGB010000015.1:10936-13259 GCA_964423715.1 uncultured Methanosarcinales archaeon
GGATGTTGTAGAAGCTGCCAGAAAGGACATTATCACCGCGGGGTTAGCCAGTGAGAGACAAAAACAGATCGCAGGATCCATAAAGCGATTTGGGAATCCTTTTGGAGAAACACAGAGCAGAGAGGAAGTACTGGGCGAAGCACCACACCCGGCAGAGATCGCATATTATACAGGATGTACCGCTGCTTACCGGAACATCGAGACAGCTAAAGCTGGAATATCCATCCTGAAAAAACTGAATGCAGATTACACATTACTTGACGAAGTTTGCTGTGGGAGTGTCCTGAGCGAATTGGGATTCCCGGACGAGGATATTGAGATACAGGTGGATGCGAACCTCAAAGCTATCGAAGCTACCGGTGCCAAAACCGTGCTTTTCTCATGTGCAGGATGTCTGAGAATGTTCAAGAAGGAATACCCGAAATACCGCGAGCTATCTTTCAGGTTATTGCATTTTACCGAATGGCTCAACGAACAGGATATTACGCTGGGACCATACAGGAAAACTGTGACATACCACGACCCCTGCCACATTGGACGGCATCTGGGCATCTACGAGCCACCCAGGAAGATAATACAGAAAATGCCCGAGGTTAACTTCGTTGAGATGAAGGACAATAGGGAAATGGCAAAATGCTGTGGTGGCGGCGGCGGTGTTAGGTCAGGGTTCCCCGATGTCGCCGGGAAGATCGCTGCCCGACGAATGGAACAGGCTACGATGGTAGATATCCTGCTGACAACCTGCCCCTTCTGTGTCAACAACCTTAAGGTGGGCAGGGATATTGCACAAAGTAAGGTAGAGGTCAGGGATCTGCTTGAGGTCATTGATGAATTAATGGACCTGTAAAACCGAACATATTCCTGAGAGATATGTTTAAGGAAAAAGAGGAGAAGAAAGTTCGAGCATGCCAATATCCCAAGGATTTGAGAACAGACCGATAAAGGGCATCCTGTTCGATATGGACAATACCCTGTTCGATCTCGTAGAAGCCAAACTCGCAGCCTGCGATGCCATGGTAGATCATATCGGGATCGGGGACCCGAAAGATATGTTCTCCTATTTCCACCGTGGCACCTATGACTTTGAGCATCTTGCGAACATTCGGGATTACCTGAATGATATTGAGCAAACGTCCGAAAAATTATATGCTAAGTGCTGCCAGATCTACGAAAGGACAAAGCTTGAGAACATCCATCTCTATCCCGGAGTAGAGGATACCTTCCGACAGATACGGGAAATGGGACTCTGCCTTGTAGTGGTCACCGACGCCCATAACGACGGAGCCATAAGCAGACTGGAACAGACAGGCATCTCCGGACTTGTGGATCAGCTGGTCACCTGTGATATGACCGGTGCGAAAAAACCTGCACCAGAGTTCTTCCATTATGCACTTGACATGGTCCGGCTGAAACCACCACAGGCCGTCTTTGTCGGGGACAGCCTTAGGCGTGATATAGCACCAGCAAAAAAGATAGGCATGCTCACGGCCTACGCTGCTTATGGTGACCGGAACGATCACGAAGAGAGAAGCGTGGTTGCAGATCATGTGCTGGAAAGTATCAACGACGTACTAACAATATTGCAAGATCATATTGAACAATGATGCATCCGATCAGCACACTGATCACAACGCCGGTGTATCCCAAACACCCATATTTTTTTAATTATTCCATGCCGACCAACACAACAATTTAAGAGATGTGAACCACAACATCAACTTACAATGACGATAAATTGAGTTCTACGGCTAATCGATGGTATATTAAGCTATTGAGATGATCGCATTATTGATATGAAAGAGGATACTCTGTGAGATACCCCATATTGATCATGTGGTAACAAAACCATGTTCACATCATTGATATTCATGCTCATGCATAGCATGAATTGAAGTAATTTGAAAAACGGATAGGAACCACGGCACTTATCGGGATGCCGAGAAAGTACAAAAATATGGAGGAAGTATACCAGATGTCTATTAAAAAATCCCAGTTGATATGCATATATCATGACGATGTGTGTGAGTGGGGATCACTCCAACTGTTCTTTGTGGAATTGTAAGAAGTTCCTTTTACACAAAGGTCGAAACAGGATACCAGCGGTGTTATAATGTACCCGTAGGTATTCTACCGATCTGACACATCGATTCCCCCAAAGTTGAACAATTTGTATGTAAAAAGAAGTGAAGTTAACATCCAGCATATTCTCTTTTTGAAAAAATATCAACCCAGTAGATAAAGGCTTGCCGCCATCACCACCATTCCCGAAAGCAGACCTGAAAGCATCAGGTGCTCATCCCCATATTCTATGGCAATGGGCAGT
>CAYRGB010000016.1:0-12827 GCA_964423715.1 uncultured Methanosarcinales archaeon
GAGGTGTCCGGAGGTATCGGTCCTGGTAACATCCAGGAATATGCAAAGACCGGGGTGGATGTGATCTCAGTGGGTTCACTGATACATCATTCGGACTGGATCGATGTGAGCCTGGAGATGTCAGATGAGGGTTGAGTGGCACGACATCACAAGGTTTATATCAATATTCGAACATTGTACTTTGATAGCAGGTCAATATATCAATTAATTGAGTTCAGATCGTTGAGGGAACATGGTCCAGACAAAAAAGATGCTTATACTGCTGATCTGTACTGTACTACTTTCAATGATGTTGGTTGGCAATGCTTCAGCCAAGGAAATCCTTTACAATGGTACAATGGAGGATGGCAATGGTTACCAGATCAACAATTATGTGATCGATGTCACCGATGTTTTTGTGGATGCAGAAACAGCTGTATTCAAGGTATATGATAAAGAGGATCTGAAACATGACACGATGATCGGTGAGGATAAATCGTTCTCTTTTGAGATCGAGGGCGAGGAGGTTGAGGTCATCTTGGTGTCCGTTGGTGGCGGCATACTTCCAAGAGTCACAGTTGCCATAACGATTTCTGATGATGACATCGTTCATACCAAAGGTGTGGTGGACGGTGGTCATGATAAGGCAACCTTCTCCGGTACGCCGGTACTAGAGATAACCAAGATCGTCAGCCCACAGGAGATCGCGGTTGGTGAGACCACCCGGGTCACTGTCAGTGTGACGAACACAGGCGATGACGACGCTACAGATGTCAGGTTCTCGGATCCGATCCCGGAGCGGTTCGTGTTGCAGGAGACGTTTGTCAGCCAGACCGGTGAAATGTCCCTGGATGTGGGTGACTCACAGCAGATATTCATTTACCAATTAAAAGCAACCGAAGCAGGAAGTTTCACACTTGGCCCGACCACGGCAACCTTCTCTAACGAGGCCGGGAGTGACTTCCCCCAGGTATCGTCGAATTCCCCGATCTTAACCGTTGAAGGAAAGGATTTGGAAGAAGCAATGAAGGAAGCTGAATTGCAGTTCACAATGTCCCTGGAACCTGCGAATGTTCAACGAAAAGGATCCATCGATGTTGCGGTCCACATCAAGAATACAGGTGATGCACCAGCAGAAGGGGTCACAATGGACATAATTATCCCGGATGGACTGGAATTTGAAGAGGGCGACGATGAGATAGAAATTGTAGGAGGCGTCCCAAAGATATACTTCTCGTCTTTCGGATTGCAGCAGGAGAAGGAGATCTCTTTTAGGGTGAAGGCCAACAGTGAGGGGACCTATACGATCACAACGCAGTATTCATACCAGTATGATAATGCTATTGACGAGGAACTACAGGAGGTCAGCAGTGAGCTGACAACAACCAGTATTAAAGTGGTCAAGGGGCAATACGATTATCTCCTTGAGCAGCCGATATATGTTTATGCCATCCCTCTCGTACTGATCATTGCAATCGGTGGCTGGGTCTTCTATCGTAATAGGCAGTATAGGTTCTGATATACCTGACACAATTATATATTATATCGTTATAATTTATAGTGTTATATTTAGTGTTATATTAAAAATCATCATCACTGGAGGAGTTATTTGCTTAACATACTGATCGTAGGCAATGGGCAGTGCGGGAATCGTATCCTTGATGCCATCAATAAGGAAGCGTTTGGGGGCAAGGGAAGGTTTGCAAAGTTCTACTCCAAGCAGAAATACAAAAGCAGAGTGGAGACTATTGCCATCAACACTGCCGTAAACGATCTCAAGGAACTGAAATATACCAAGGCTAAAGACAGAATGCATATTCCACACCTGCATGGAGTTGGAGCAAACAGGAACGTAGGTAAGCAGGTATTTGCAGAGAACCATTCACATATTATGCGCCAGATCGAGGAACGCGGCAACTTCGATGTGGCATTTGTCATTACATCTGCATCAGGGGGGACTGGTTCCTCTTTCACTCCTCCTCTCATCAAGGAGATAAAACAGCGGCATGAATTCCCGGTCTATGCCATCGTGGTGTTGCCTTTCAGGGAGGAAGGTTCCCTGTACCTGCAGAATACTGCTTTCTGTCTCAAGGATATACGCGAAACCGGTGTCGATGGAATCATCCTTGCTGACAACCAGTTCCTGAAACAACTCGGTGGGGACGTAGAATCTGCTTACAATTCCATCAACGATATGATTGCAAAACGCATCCTGTTCCTGCTGGATGCACTGGACAGCGAAATGATGATGGTAACGGATCTCGGTGACTTCAAGACGGTCATGAGTGGAGGAGCGGGGCTTGCAACAATAGGATTCTACCAGGCCGAAAAGGATGAGTCCATCAAGACCACCATTCAAAAAGCTTTGTCCCCGGCAGGCCTCCTCTTCTCTACAGATGTCTATGAAGAGGCCAGCAGATCCATGATCATTATAAGGGGGGACAAGAGTTACCTGAGCATAGATGAGATATCTGCAGAGGTCGAGAAGCTATCCGCATCGGTGGGACATGTGTTCAAAGGGATCATTGTGCGAAACGGGGAACGTCCACAGGTCCTGTCGGTCCTTACCCTGGAATCGGCATCCGAGCTTGAGAACCTGTACGCTGTTGCAGTGGATGCCATCAATGAGGAACGTGAAAAGAAAATACGCGTGGTTGAAAATGGAAAGATCGATAAGGCGTTCTCACAGATCGATGGGCTTGAACCTAACTACTAAGACATAACATCTGTCCGCATACTGATCGTTACATACACCAGTTGATGCACAGGCTGTTCCTTTGCTTAGGCGGCACAACGTCTGGTAGGATAACACCCCCTGCAGGTATATATGGATGGCATCAGGGAGAGGGTATGAGCAATGGGGACGCACTGAAACGAGAACTGGGTCTGTTAGAGGTGACGCTCAGTGGTGTGGGGAGCATTCTCGGTGCGGGTATCTACGTTTTGATCGGAAAGGCCGCCGGACTTGCGGGAAATTCTGTATGGATGTCCTTTCTGTTAGCAGCTGTTGCTGCCGCCCTGACAGCCTCAAGTTACATGGAACTCTCTTCCATGTATCCCCGGTCCTTGCCCTCTTGGGTGCGCTGATCACCCTCTTCCTGTTCATCCAACTTGATCTGAAGGTGGCCCTGTACGGTTCCCTTCTCCTAGTCGCCGGTCTGATCCTGTTCCACAATATCCGGGATACGGTGGGAGCGAAGGGTAACTGATAATTACAGGCAGAATAATTACTGTTAGGTATAAGTATGGAAGATAATCCCAACATTATAGAGATACGAGATCTTGTCAAGGTGTACACCGATGGTCTGGGGGTCAGGGCACTGGATAATCTTGATCTGACAGTCGAGCGTGGCGAGTTCCTATCCATCATTGGGCCTTCTGGTTCCGGTAAAAGTACACTTTTACATATGATAGGGATACTGGACACGCCTACCTCAGGGACCGTATTGATCGATGGGCGCAATATGACATCGATGTCAGATGCTGAGCGTTCCCAGGCCCGCAACGAGATGCTGGGTTTCATCTTCCAATATCATCATCTGCTGCCGGACTTCACGGCGCTGGAGAACGTGATGATGCCACTGTTGATCGCAGGTAAGAGTCGAAAGGATGCCAGTAAGGCCGCACAGGAACTACTGGCCGAGGTTGGCCTGAGCGATCGTATGGAGCACAGGCCCAATCAGTTATCGGGGGGGCAGAACCAGAGGGTGGCAGTTGCAAGAGCACTGGCAAATGATCCAATGATCGTTATTGGGGATGAGCCTACAGGGAATCTGGATACTCATTCAGGCGACATGATATATGAACTGCTCCGCAAGCTCAATCATGAGCGCAAACAGACATTCCTGCTTGTGACCCATGATGAACAGATGGCGGCGAAGACCGATCGTATCGTGCGATTGGTCGATGGAAAGATCGTTGACAGTTAATAGTCGAGGCAGGATTATGGAATATAGCAAAGGTACGATCGGACGAGTATTCATGGTCAGAGTGGACCACGGTGAGGATCTACTCTCTGAACTTGAAGGGTTAGCAGTGACCGAGAACATCCAATCCGCAGTGTTCATGCTGCTAGGAGCAGTAGGTAGTGCGGAGCTGGTCGTAGGTCCCAAGAAGAATTCGATACCTTCTGAGCCCATTTGGGCCAGCTGCGATGAGCCCTATGAGGTGATGGGTATAGGAAATATCTTTTTAGATCAGGGACATCCAAAGATACATCTCCATATAGGTGCCGGTAGGGGAGAGGATGTGAAGATCGGTTGCATGCGTGGGGATAGCGAGACCTTCATGGTATTTGAGATATGTATCATGGAGATCGACGGAATACAGGCTTTACGCGCATTCGAGAGTGAGAGGGGGTTTTCTCCGATAAACTTTTGTCCGTGAAAGTCTCGTCATGAGAGTTGGATACTGATTCTGATGTCTTGTCCATCCGGCTCAGTTCTCTGAGCCGGGCGGTCATATTTATCCGTTCCATGTTCCTTTTGAGTATCCGAGATTCGTGATCCTGTACAATGTGTTGCAGGGCGACCTTGAGATGATAATATTTTGTTGGTCTGCCCCTATCCCTGGTGGTCTTTTCACTTCTCTGCTTGACCCATCCCCTCTCACAGAGTGAACTCATGGCGACACTTACCTCAGATTGTCGTAGTCCCGCCTTCTGTTCCATATCCTGGGATGTCATCTCATTCCCACTGAGAAGGCAGACGATGGATATGGCCTCTATGCGCGGGACATCTATGACCTGCAGGAGTTGAATTATCTCCTTTTCATCTATATGATCTATACTGGAATTGATCATCTATTTATGCAAGACTTCAATCATTATATAATTTATGGAAGGATATAATACGTGTAATATATTTATGCTTGCGAGTCTTCTGACCTGACATCTATCATTATGCAGTAATGATATATACGGTCATCACTTATTTCCCTATACAAATTCAAATGGTGAAAATATGAGCTATATCGCAGATGAATCCAGATACGGAATAGGTACAGTACATGCAAGGGAGATCCTCGATTCACGGGGTAATCCCACGGTAGAAGTGGATGTATACACCAGCTGCGGATCTGGCAGGGCGAGTGTACCTTCCGGTGCTTCCACGGGTACCAATGAAGTACTTGAATTGAGGGACAAAGAAGATGGCCGTTATGGTGGCAAAGGTGTCCTTGATGCAGTGAACAATGTGAACAAGACCATTGCCAGTGAGGTAATGGGCATGGATGTCAGGGACCAGCGAGGGATCGATGAGCTGATGATCACTCTGGATGGCACGGAGAATAAGGCGACCTTTGGTGCTAATGCGATCCTGGGAGTATCCATGGCCGTCGCGAAGGCAGCAGCCGATTCACTGAACATGCCCCTGTATCGCTATCTCGGCGGTTCTAATGCATGTACACTGCCGGTACCTACGATGAATGTGCTCAATGGTGGAGAACATGCAGGCAATGACCTGTCCATTCAGGAGTTCATGATCCAGCCCAAGGGCACAGACACGTTTTCCAATGCTCTTCGCATGGGAAGTGAGACATACCATGCTCTTGGCAAGGTGCTGGAATCAAAGTATGGTGCATCTGCTACCAATGTTGGATATGAAGGCGGTTATGCACCACCCATTGGACAGACCAATGATGCCCTGGATGCCCTGGTCAGTGCTATCGAAGAGGCAGGTTATTCCGAAGCAGAGATCTCCATCGGTATGGATGCTGCAGCATCGGAGTTCTTTGATGGGGAACAGTATTCCATCGATGGAAAGATGCTCTCCCCGGGTGAACTGACAGATCTTTATGTGGACCTGATCGATACCTATCCGATCATCATGATCGAGGATCCCTTTCAGGAGGAAGCCTTTGAGGACTTTGCCAACCTCACCAGTGAGGCATGGGAATCGATCATCGTTGGAGATGATCTCTTTGTGACCAATGAGAACAGGCTTTCCAAAGGGATCGAGATGGGGGCATGCAATGCCCTTCTGCTCAAGGTTAACCAGATAGGCACTCTTTCCGAGGCATTCGATGCTGCTAATATGGCAATGCGTAGCGGCTACAATGTGGTCGTCAGCCACCGTTCAGCAGAGACCGAGGATCCAATGATCGCTGATATTTCAGTTGCCCTTGGTGCGGATATGATTAAGACCGGAGCACCTGCACGCAGTGAGCGTACTGCAAAGTACAACCAGTTGCTCAGAATAGAGGAAGATCTGGGAGACGTTGCACGGTATATGCAATTATAATTTATTCATATTGGCTACACGGGATCCGCTGATGTATGAATTCCAGATAGCTCGCAGGCACATCATCTCTAAACAGAGACACACGATCTTTTCGGTATTGTCAGTAGCTTTGGCTATTGGTATGATCGTTGCCCTGATGTCAATGATGTCAGGCTTTTCCGAGGAACTCATCCAGATGACCGTTGAGAACTCAGCTCATATCATCGTTAATCCCCAGGATGATGACAATGGCTACATCCATCTGTACCAGCATGTTGCATCCCAGATCGCTGATACCGAGGGAGTAAACGCGGTCTCCCCACGTCTCTTGGCCCAGGCGGCCATAAGTTATAGGGATAACTCTGCGGGAGTCCTGCTCAACGGGGTGGACCCACCTTTTGAAAATGCGGTCATGCAGGTAGATGACGATGTGGTATCAGGTAGTTTCATTGAACTCTCACGTACCAACCGTGGCATCGTTCTGGGTGATAAACTTGCAGAGGACCTAAAGGTGGATGTTGCTGATCGTGTGGATATCGTGTCCCTTGGCCATGACCCCATGTCTCTGCGTGTTGTCGGCATCATTGATACCGGCACAGGTCTGGATGAAAACCTGGCCTATACCAGATTGAGCACGGTACAGGATTTCTATAACAAGAAAGGTATTGTAAGTTCCATTGCGGTCCGGACAAATGATCCCTATCAGGCCAATGCCATTGCTACCACCATCCAGCAGCAGACAGGACTGGATGCTATGAGCTGGATGGAGACGAACAGTGAGATACTGGAACTCCTCAACATGCAGACGCTCTTTGTCTGGATATATTATGTCCTGATATACGTTATGGCAGGTTTCGGGATCGTCAACACGTTGATCACCATCGTCATGGAAAAGAAGAGTGAGATAGGCATGCTCATGGCCATGGGCACATCTAAACGAAGTATCACACTGATCTTCCTGATCGAATCAACCATCCTTGGCACCATAGGGATGGTGGTCGGGTGTATCCTCGGATACCTGGTCTCTATGGGCCTCGGGATGTACCAGATCGATCTTCCTCCAGAGATGTATCTGGGTATGACCACAATGCCGATGAAGATCGAACTCATGAACTTCGTGTATGCGGCAGGCTTTGCCTTTGTGCTCAACGTGATCGCAGGTGTTTATCCCGCACAACGGGCTGCAAAGCTCGATCCTGTGGATGCGATAGAAAGCGTATGAAAAAAAGTGTATGGGAGATAGGGGCAGGTTCAGAAATCAAAGAGCGAGCTCTGTGTCATCTTATCATCTGTGGAAGAGGTAGTCTCCTCCCTGACGTGGATCAGATCCCTTTTATGTGACTTCTCAACCCGATCAGGCGAGTGAGTGAAATCAAACAGTCCCTTCTGTTTTGAGTCATGGTCCAGCGTCGCCATGTCCACACCGAACACACCAAGTATTCTTGACACAGGAGGCAGGATCTGCTTCTGTATATAATAGTCCACATCCAGTGCAATGTTGTGTTCGCGCACATATTCCGGGTCCTCGGCACGTTCGACAAAAAGACCCCTGCCAGAGATGATCACAAAGGGTATTCGTTCCCCTATAGCGGGACGACTTCCCGTCCTCCTCTCTATGTTCTCGACCACTGTCAGATGGGGTTGTTTGTTCTTGTAGCTGGAGGGACGTTTGGAGAAGGTCTTGGTCAGTACCAGATCCTCGATGAAATCAGAGTCTTTCTGGACATCGATGTTGCGTACCCTGTCCACAACAGTTCGGACATGCTCCACCGATCGATCGATGTCACCTTCCTTCAACACATATTCCAGCACCCTGTTGAGCACTTTGGATGTTAGTTCACACCAGTCACGCCGTACGGTTTCCAGGCCCTTGACCTTGATCTGGTCCTTCCACCCGTCCTTCGTGGGCTCAAACAACCACTGAGCATACCGTTTCTTCGCGATCAGAAGGACACGTTTTGCCGTTGCCTCGAACTCCAGTTCCATTGGGTCGGGCAATGATGCTGTTACGATACCGGCGACCTTCTTGCCCACAAGGGCCGAGTCGTCCAGACTGAATTGCTCAGGAGTGAATTCCTTATCATTCTCACTACTGCAATGGACGAACACACTATCTGTATCCCCGTATACGACCGAGAGCTTGACCACCAGGTCCGTACCCAGGACATGGTCGATCTCCTCCTGCAGGTATGCGGCATTGTCCCGTATGATCACCGTGCCAATCCTGTTGCATACGATATCTTCGGTCCGTGAGATGTTCGCGCGCCCAATACTTGTCACCGAGTTAGCCATCTGCAGGCTGTAGAGCCTGGCCCGTGCATAACCTGAATAACCATAGAAACTGTTGAGCAGGATCTTCAGTGCAAGCTGTGTTGCATCCAGCACCCGGTATTCATCCTCACTGGTGGCTTCTGTCATCAGTCTTTTTGTAGCAGTGCGTCTGTCGAGAAGATGTTCAAGGACCGAAGGTACGATACCTTTGAAAAGTTCTGGCTTTACAAAATGCCCTCCGGAAGGGGATGTGATCACATCGTCCGGATTATACCCACTTCCTTCCAGTACAGTGGTGTAGCAGAGATTGTGCGCCATCATTATGGTAGGATACAGGGACTTGTAGTCCATGACCACCACATTCTCATGCAACCCCTTGAGGGGTTCGAGCACAGCCCCTCCTTTTAGGTTTTCGTTCTGCTTGCGACGTGAGAGGGAGGTCTCATCATCAGGTTTTGTGGACATGACCCTGTCATGCTTGCCGAACTCGGATAACAGGAGTTGCTCTACCATATTCGTCTGGCCACCACTGATCACGTCCTGGAGCAGGGTGCCGCTGACCTTTGCAAGGGCGATGTGCTGATCAATGAGTTTTAGTTTGAGCAGCAGTTCAAGTGCCAGTTCAGAGTCCCGGCGTGCATAGTCAACGAACTTCCTGATCTTATCCCCGGTATCATTCCAGTACTCCTCCATATCTGCAGGCGCTACATCGAGCTTGTCCCTGTCAAGCAACTCTTTTGAGACCATTCGCAGTGTGTATCGTTTGAGACTGAACTGCTGTCTGATAAGGGGCAGCACGTCCACAACGATCCGGCCCGGCATGGAGACCATGGTTCTGGTACCCAGCTTACGATATCCCATCGATCGGCCATCCCGTCCCACTGTGGACCGTATCCTGCATCCTCCCTCATTGAGGATCTTCACCCGATCGGTGATATAGGGCACGTCGAAATCATTGCTGTTGTAACCTGTGACCACATCAGGGTCATATTCCTGGAGAATCTCAAAGAAACGTTCAAGGAGCGCGGTCTCATCATCAAATCTTTCGACATCATCATCCACACCATCAACATGTTTTCCCACAAGCACAATGGTATCCTTCTCCTCATATGATGGTGCAAAAGAAAGGCTGATCATAATAATGGGCGACGTGTCAGGTGTTGGCATCCCGCCGTCATGGGGTAGACATTCAATATCAAAGGCGAGGTATTTCAACGGGGCATTTGAAATCTTCTCGATCTCATGCACATCGCGGGCTGTGATGGTGGTATCACACATGATCTGGTTATCCCTTATTCCATTGTCCACAGGGGTTGCAGAGACCCATCCCATCCCATGCACATCGTTATCGACCAGAAACCTGTTCCTGAACAGGATATCGGTCTCATATACATCCCTGACCCCCGGCAGTAGTGCTACTTCATCCCTGATATCACGCACGTTCCCCGGATCAAATGTCGTGATCTTGAGCATGGTTGTCTTTGTTCGCTGGAACCCAATGGGATCGAACCGTTCCACGATCTCGATCGACTTCACCTGCTCAAATTGCTCCTTGATCATCTGCGAGAGAGATTCCAGGTTTCCCACTGCGTTCAGGTAGAAATATGGCTCAAACCCCGGCACAAAGCAGCAGACGCTCTTCCCATCCATTCCCTTTCCAAAAAGGCGGATGACAGGCTCATCACCATTTCTAAAATAGTCAGCGTCCAGTATCTGGAAGTCCATTGAGCGTTCCATGAGGCAGTCCAACGTGGGTTTTATCACAATCAGCAGTCTGATCAGTTATTGAAGATCAAAACGTATGCAGTGATAGTTCCTATAAGATGCAGATTATATATAGATATTGAGGTATATTGGAGAGGGATAATAATGACCATATTAGGAGTAATTACACGTGGAAAATACGGGCAACGTTTGATCGACACCGTCCTTGCCCTATCAGATATGAAGGTTGTGACTGCACAACTACCACAGCACTTGCCAGAGTTCATTGATGATCCGGCCGGGTTCATCAATCGTTTGGACCTCGATCATGCAGTGTTCAATGCAGACTTCATCATCACCTACTCCCTGCATCCGGATATCACTCCTCAGATCGCACGGATGGCCGGGGAAGCGGGAGTCAAGGCACTGATCGTACCCAATGGAAAAGCTCGTGTTCCAATGACCGAGCTTGAGCAGATCTCAGAGGAGTATGGTATTCACATCGAAGTTGATGACCTCTGCTGCAAGACGCGCGCCCATCCATCCATCTCTGATCTGAATGCCATCTTCGGAACCCCTATCCTGAACGTGACCACATCGGACAGCAAGATCATTGATGTAAAAGTGCTTCGTGGGGCACCCTGTGGCAGCACCTGGAGTATGGCAGAGAAGATCATAGGTACGCCGATCAGGGAAGCACCGGCACGGGCCGGGCTGTTGATACAGCAGTACCCCTGCCGAGCGGTGAGGGGTGGTAAAGGAGGCATCCATGAATCGGCCCAGCTCCATCGGCAGGCAATGGAAGCTGCGCTTAAGCGTGAGACCGCGTCCCGGAATGATTGAATGGAGATAGGGTTGTGAATGAACAATAAGGATGTCTCATCCAGATTGGAATGCATGGCACAGATGCTGGAGTTTGCGGGTGAGAACGCCTTCAAGATCAAGGCCTACCAGAGGGCAGCTAATAACATACAGGCTCTTCAGGAAGATATCAACATTATCAATGAAACGGGGGAAATAGACAACATTCCTGGGGTCGGCAAGGCCATTGGAAGCAAGATAGGGGAGATGCTGGCCACTGGCACGTTCGAGGCCTATGAACGCCTTGCAAGGGAGACACCGGTGGACCTCAAAGGCCTCCTCGGTATCAGAGGGGTTGGGTCCAAGACGATCAGGATGTTCTACCGGCACCTTGGTATCACGAACGTGAACGAGCTCAGGCAGGCGGCAGAGGACCATCGGATACGCCGTTTACCTCGAATGGGTGTAATACAGGAGGAAAATATCCTCCATGCGATCAAACGTAGCCAGCAGGAGGGGCTTATGGGCAGGACCCCGCTGGGACTAGCCCTGCCAGTGGCGGAGGGAATCCGTGATACTTTGCAGGACGATGCAAAGGTCAGGATCGCCCGGATCGTGGGGAGTATACGGAGGCGCAAGGAGACCTTTGGCGATATCGATATCATTACAGCGACGGAAGATCCCGACCATGTCATGCGTTCATTCGTAACCATGGAGAAGGTCACCGATGTGCTGGACGAGGGGACCACAAAGAGTTCGGTCATCTATGATGGCAACCTGCAGGTGGACCTGCGCATCGTCCCTGACGAATCCTTCGGTTCCCTGATGCAGCATTTCACAGGTTCGAAAGAGCATAATATCAGGCTCAGGCAACTGGCCATTTCAAAGGGTATGAAACTCAGTGAGTACGGCCTGACAAATATGGTCACCGGCAAACGTTATCCCTGCCAGACAGAGTACATTGCTGTTTGTGACCATTCACCATCCACCGTGGTGGGAGGCGGCCTGTCTGGCAAGCAGGTGCTCCAGAAGCTGGAAGAGACTGACAGGGTCAATGAACAGTATGACGATTTCAAGGTCCTGGCTGGAACAGAGTGTGATATCAGGGCCGATGGTTCACTGGACTATGCCAGTGATATCCTCAGTAAGCTGGATATCGTTGTGATAGGGATCCACTCCGGATTTGCCCAGGATGGTCATACGATGACAAAAAGGATCGTCTCGGCATTGAACAATCCCTATGTGAATATCCTGGCCCATCCCACAGGTCGGCTCCTTGGCAAACGGCCCGGATATGAGTTGGACATGCATGCGGTCCTGGATGCAGCTAAGGAGAATAACGTCGTTCTGGAGATCAATGCCTCTCCGTTCCGTCTTGACCTGAAAGATGTTCATTCGCGATGGGCAAAGGACAGGGGAATCCTCCTCTCAGTAAATACCGACGCCCATTCGACAAAGGCCCTCAGTTACATGCGATTTGGTATCGATGTCGCACGCAGGGCCTGGCTGGAAGCAGGGGACGTGCTCAATACCTGGCCGCTGGCAAAGCTCTGTGATCGGCTGGATATCTGATCATCTCACTGTTTCTGTCGTTTAATCCTAGCACCCAAGATACATTTTCCACCGGTGCGTCCTCCAAGTGGATTGAATGTGGTCCCAAGGGAGTTCATGCACCGGGCCATCACAGCGGCACCACGTGCCAGTCCGTCATCGATGAATGCCACCTTGTCCTCGATATTGCCTTCCAGGCCAAGTCCATCCAGATACTTTAATACAAGCTTTGGTTTGTTGCCGCTGATACCGGCCCTCCCGGTGATACCAATGGTGGTCTGCGGGTATATCAATCCCTCATCC
>CAYRGB010000017.1:0-12551 GCA_964423715.1 uncultured Methanosarcinales archaeon
TACATCCAGCCCCAAACCTTCAGCCACACGTATTCCATAGTCGGATTCAGCTTTGAAGAACAGAGCAGTCTGTCTAAGCTGAATGCGTGTTTGTGCACCTGATAGATGGGGCACAATGTTGCCTACAAGGTTCTCACGAGCCTGACCATCCATAACATCACGATACAGGTTGCCTGCCTGTACAAAGTCATCGTTGGGGTGATTGTAAGGCGTGCGGTCTGCTTTTCCAGATATGTCAAATAATGGTTTCAGAGCGTCAGTATCTGGAGCAGGGCCATCAAAACTGTTGGGCCAGTAATTGGGTCCGTCACCGCCATTGGCATCAATTCGCATGGATCCGTCACGCTGATAACTGGCTTCTGGTGCGTTTTTGGGAGCATTCACAGGGATCAAATGATAGTTAGGACCCAGGCGGTGAATATGGGTGTCGTGGTAAGAGAAAACCCTGGCTTGCAGCATCTTGTCTGGTGAAATATCAATACCTGATACCAAATTACCTGGACTAAAGGCAGCTTGTTCCACTTCGGTGAAGTAATTGGTCGGATTTCTGTTAAGTACCAATTTACCTACTTTGACGGTCGGGAAGTCCCCATGTGGCCAGACCTTGGTAATATCAAGTATATCAAAACGATATTCTTCAGCCTGCTCTGGGGTCATGGTCTGCATCTCAAGGGTCCATGAAGGATAGTCACCCCTCTCAATAGCATCATGGAGGTCCCTGGTAGCATGATCAGGATCAGTTCCACTTAATTCTTCCGCTTCCTCACGAGTAAGGTTCTTTATACCCTGATCGGTCTTGAAATGGTACTGCACCCAGAAGAATTCTCCATCATCATTGTACCACTTGTAGGTATGACTTGAGTATCCGTTCATGTTGCGGTAGGTGGCAGGTGTACCCCTATCTGAAAAGAGTATCGTAACCTGATGAATTGATTCAGGAGTGAGAGACAGAAAGTCCCAGAACATATCTGGATCTTTGCAGTTTGTAGCAGGGTGTCGTTTCTGTGTATGAATGAAATCAGGAAACTTTAAAGGGTCCCTAATGAAGAACACAGGTGTGTTGTTACCTGTAAGGTCATAATTTCCATCTTCGGTATAGAACTTCACAGCAAATCCACGTGGGTCCCTTGCTGCATCAGCAGAACCTTTTTCTCCACCTACTGTGGAAAAGCGGACAAAGACTTCAGTACGTTTCCCTATTTTGGAAAGGAACTTGGCTTTTGTATATTTAGTAACATCAGCACTAACTTCAAAATAGCCACCAGCACCTGCACCTTTGGCATGCACTACACGCTCGGGAATGCGTTCATGGTCAAAGTGACCAAGTTTCTCTAACAGATGGGCATCCTGCATGAGAACTGGTCCGCGTTCACCAGCTGTAAGGCTGTTCTGATCATCTCCTACATGAATTCCAAAAGCAGTAGTTAAAACCGTAGAGGTTTTCTCTTCATTCATTAAATTCCACTCCTAACTTTTTGCAGCATCACTAAAATACTGTAAATTATGAATAGTCCTGTACCGATTACAGATTAACCAAAACCAAAAAGATACAAGATATGAATATATACAAACTAATATCATATTACATTGGCGATAGTAAATACTATTTGGAATTATTCATAATGAAGTTATGGAATGCAGTTATGTAGCAAGAAGCAGAAGAACAATCTTGAGCAGGTAGATATGAGAGAAGTGATTCGAGGAAACTCGTATGAATGGTTATCGGACTAAATCCCATACCACCAGACATAGAGACCTGTTATTATCAGAACCAAAATTAAGAGACATCTTTTTTACAGCGGAAGTATTTTAACGAATATCTGCTTCTGAAAATTGGCATCTTAGTAGGACTATTAAAAAATAATTGGTAGTCCCGGGCGGGTTCGAACCGCCGTCTTCGGCTCCAAAGGCCGGAAGGATTGACCACTACCCTACGGGACTTCTATTTCAATCAACTATTGCATAATACTTATTTGTTATGCAGCCAGCGATCATTTCTGGATGATCAATGTCAACAGGTCACCATCGGCCAGTATATGGTCAAGACCAACACGCTGTCCGGGGTGTTTGGCGGAATGACCCCATACATGGGCATATCGGAACTTGCGGTGGAAATCGCGGTGGAGACGTCCACTGAGATTACCAACGGTCGCGCCCTTGCTGACTATCATGGGTTCATCCATATCAGCAGGCTCACCCTGGGGCTTAAGATATACACGGATGAAATCAAGAGCATCGAATATCAGATCCTTCACAGCCTCAAGGTTGCGTTCTTCGTTAGCAGATATTAAAATAGCATCCGGATAACGACGGCGGCATGCTTTCAGGATATTCTCGTCCGCAAGATCGACCTTATTGATCACGGTCACCGCAGGAATATAAACCCGGTTGCCCATTACGATATCGATCAACTGGTCCAGGTTAATGTTCTCTCGTATCAGTACATGCGCATTGTGAATCTTGTACTCTCCAAGAACCGTTTTTATGAGATCCTCCGTGAGTTCCAGATCAACGGTAGAACTGATGGTAACACCACCACGGTCCCTTCTCTTGATATTGACATCCGGGGGGTCCTGATCGATACGGATGCCGGCATCGTAGAGTTCCTGCATTAGCACATTGTAATGCTCCGTCTGGAACACATCCAGCAGGAACAACACAAGGTTAGAGCTGCGCACAACGGAGATGACCTCCTTACCCCGTCCTCGCCCACTGGCGGCTCCCCGAACCAGACCTGGCACATCCAGCACCTGTATCGTCGCGCTCTTGTGTTCCAGCACACCCGGAATTACATCCAAGGTAGTGAAATCATATACCCCTACCTCGGACTCGGCACCGGTGATCTTGTTCAGCAAGGTAGACTTGCCTACCGATGGAAAACCGACCAGAGCAACAGTTGCATCACCGGATCGCGTGACGGAATAACCCACTCCCCCACCAGACGATGCAGCTGCACGTTTTTGTACATCCTCCCTCAGGCGCGCAAGTTTTGCCTTGAGCTTACCTATATGGTGGGATGTGGCTTTGTTGTAAGGAGTCTTCTTGATCTCCTCTTCGGTCGATTGGATATCATCCTGTAAGCTCATTGGCACCTACCATAACGTCAAGATAAAAAAGAGTTTCCCGATATATAGGATGTGGACTCATCATCAACACATCGATCACAGATCTGCTTCCCCTCCAGCATTCATAGAAAAAAGGGTCACTTCCACATCAGTACCTGCCTTTACGAACTTCACCCCTGCACCGATCTCGATAAAACCATCAGCTTGTGCCAGCGTGGTGATGGATGCCGACGTCTTGTCAGCAGGATACACCCTATTCCCATCCAGCCGGACGCTCAGCAGCTCATGTCGATCCTCGGAATGGATATCTGTGGCAAGTGTCGCTTGCCTCCTGGGCCTGGATGCATGTGTCATCCCCAGCGTGCGCCGTATAAGGGGCGCCACCAGTTCATTGAACACAACCAGTGCAGACGTCGGACTGCCAGGGAGCCCGATCACAGCAACATCATCCATCATTCCAATGATGACGGGTTTTCCCGGCTTGAAATTGATACCATGGACGAGCAGCTGCCCCTTATCCTCGATGATCCGGTACATCACATCATCCACGCCCGCAGACGTGCTACCCGAAGTCAGGACGATGTCGCACTCGTACACTGCATGTACGAGTGCCTGTTCCATCGCGTGCCTGTTGTCGCGCACGATCCCATACATCTTCGCATCAGCACCACATTCCCTGGCAGCTGCATACAGGGTGTATGAGTTCGTATCATAGATCATTCCTGGCTCAAGGGGTGCACCCGGGATCGTGATCTCGTTGCCTGTGGAAATAATTCCCACTGTTACCGATCTAACCCACACCATGCTTTGCCCCACCGCAGCCAGCACCCCGATATGCCGGGGGGCGAGTTTCAGGCCCTTGTGAAGGATCATCTCATCCATCGCCATATCCATACCGGCAGGAAGGATGTTCTCCCCAGAACGGAGGGAGGAGTACACAAGTACAGAATCACCCCTACGCCGGGTATCCTCCACCATCACCACAGCATCCGCACCCTCGGGTACCGGTGCACCAGTGGCGATCTCATGCGAACCCCCAGCCTGCACAGACGATCGATCCCACTGCCCGACTGGAATGAAGCCGCCCGCATTAAGGACCGCGGGAGAATCGGAGTCCGCATTAGCCGTATCCATTGAACGCAGAGCATAGCCATCCTTGAGCGCTTTGGAAAAGGAAGGGACATCGATGTCTGGTATGATATCCTCTGCCAGGATATGTCCGGATGAATACTCGATCAGGATCTCCTTCTTGTTGGATACGATACTAAATCCCTCGAGAAGACGACGTACGTCCTCAAGCGAGGTCAGATCATGAAGTATTTTACGACTCATGTTCCTGGATTACTCGTTCCCCATGTGTTGTATCAGTTCCTTGTTCAAACTGAAAACGCGATATAGGACATAGCACAATCCCACAAGATAGATCACCCATGTCAAAATGGAAAGGGTATTTAATATGCTATCAGTATCAAGAGCCTCGAATGAAATGATGATGGTTACAGGCATCAGAAGCAGTATTGCTATCACTGAGTCATTCAGATACTTCAGGTTCCTAAGGATCATCTTTTCATTGGTCTTGCTCATGGGTTACACCTTGATATTGCGAATCTCATTCATTGTTAAGTTGACGGTCATGATTAATTAAACTTATGAACTGGCAATAACGAGAAGGGTATCATTTATAACCTGTCCTATACTCATGAATAAGTGGGAGTTCCGGATCTACCGGTAATATCTTCGAATGCCTCGATCATGTCATTTGTGATGGGACCGACCGACCCGTCACCGATCGCTCGCCCATCGATCGTTGTGATCGGTGCAGCTTCTGCGGCAGTTCCGGTAACGAATACCTCGTCTGCCGTATAGAGATCGAACAGTCCTACATTATCCTCAGCTATATCGTAGCCATGCTCAGTGAGCAACTCGATGGCCGTCGCCCGGGTGATGCCCTTGAGATTGTTGATCGTTGGCGGGGTCACCACCTTGCCATTCTTGACGATGAAGATGTTATCTCCTGAGCCTTCGGATACGAAGCCGTTATTGTCAAGGAAGATCGCCTCATCTCCACCTTTCGCGTTCGCCTCGATCTTTGCCAGGATATTGTTCAGGTAGTTCAGGGACTTGATGTTCGGGGACAGGGCATCCGGTGCATTCCTCCTGATCGCCACCGTTATTGCCTTGAGCCCGACCTCGTAGAGATTGCCATACATCGCACCCCATTCCTGAGAGATGATGAAGATATTGGGTGTTGGACACTTGCGTGGATCAAGACCCAGATCCCCAACTCCCCGGGACACGATGGGGCGTATATACGCATCCCTGAGGTCATTCGTCCTCAGTGTCTCCAGGATCGCCTCCTTCATCTCTTCCTTTGAGAGAGGGATCTTGAGAGCTATGGCCGTTGCCGAGTCGTATAATCGGTCCACATGCTCATCCAGTTTGAACACACGCCCATTGTAGGCCCGTATACCCTCGAACACACCATCTCCATAAAGAAAACCATGGTCATAGATGGACGTTGTTGCCTGGGATTTTGGTACGAAATCGCCGTTGTAATAGATCAGTAGTTCACTCATCGAAAATCCTCGTTGAATATAGACATTCCTATTCTTTATATATGAATGTTATATTGAATATTACATTCTTCATGTTGCCGATAATATATATGAATATTCATGCTACCGTATGAACGAATTCATCCAATGGAACCGGAGATCCTTCCTTCAGCTGGGCCTATTTGTGTACATGATCCTTGCAAATAATGTACAGCTACAAAAGGCTTTTATGCATAAACACCCTTTCGTATCTCGCTCGCCAAGAGAATGCAGTGCGGGCCCGTGGCTTAGCCAGGATATAGCACCGGGCTTCTAACCCGGGGGTCGTGGGTTCAACTCCCACCGGGTCCGTTAGAATACTTTAGAAAGTCCTAAAACGATAGCTTTTTTAGAAGCAGATATGTTAATATTGGCGTTTTTTATACTTAACTCCCGTGGCCGTGTGAGAAATTACCGCTTGTTATGTTTGAATGATGTCAATTACGTCTGACCACGAGGATTCGTTTTTAACCACATTTGAAACTACAAACGTATTATCAAATATCTGGTTATTTTCTGTACTATGTGCAAATGTTTTTGTAAAAAGCACTCCCCTTTCAATATTCAATAAGCTCATGACTCCTTTCAATTTCAAAACATCTGACATACCAACATATCCATTATCTTTATATTTGCACTCGATTGCACAGAAAGGCGTGTTGTCTTTAGTTATAAGAACATCGATTTCTGTAATGTCATTCCCTGTATCCTTTTCAGATTCATCAGATGTTATATATTCTTCTGTCTCTACCACGTCTTCTAACAGTTCATCTACACTATCTGCATGTTCAGTAAAATGTTTTCTTACTTTTACGCTGTGGTAAACCCCTATCTCATCGTCCTCTTTGAAATAATCTTTCAATGAATGATACAACCAAAGTTCTAAAAACAAACCTTTGGTTTCGTTTTTAATCCATAGTTCGTTTAATTCATTAGATATATTGTAAAAACATACTTTCGGAACTACGTCAATCGGGTGAAAATATTCCAAAGCGTCACATCGTCCGGGGGAAGTAATAACATCAAACCCCACACCATTTGCCGAGTCGTCAACATAATCTATCTATGAAGAAACCGATAATACTTTGATCTTTTCAGCCTTTTCGCAGACATCATCCAAATTCCGGTTAAGATGCTCATTAAACAAAAATTTTGCTTTGTCTGCTAGCATCATTATATAATTAAAAAGCGGCGAGACTTTTTTCTCACGTTGAGCTACTGGAATAATCTTTGATTTTTTTACAAACTCTAAAAGGTGGCATATATCCGCATACTTGCCCTTGTCTGTGTCCTTATATTTTTTCAGTATATCTGCATATGTATTGTCTATGAAAAAAGAACGCAACCCGACATCGTCGTTAAATTTAAAAAATAAATTATTTATTGACTTTGCATTGATAATAGAGTCATAGTACACAACAAGCTCGAATCCATTTTCAAGTTGGAACACGATGGGGCAAGTATTTTCTGTACACATAATCGATAATTTTTGATCGTGGTAATAGTGCAAGTTTCTTCAATTTTTGTATGGTTTCTAATGGTATTGTTGATTTTTCGGGAGAAGTAGCAAAATCAGACAATTTGTAACAATATGTTATAAAATCTCCACGTATTTTACAATCTTCAACAATAACACCTTCAAAAACCATTTCATCAAGTGTATCTGTCAAATCTTGGGAGTATGGTCCATAATGATATTCGTCATATTCGAATAGTTCTGCCAGCCCCAATTCTTTTTGTCCTAAATATACAATCTTTTGTAGTTTTGTTCTCCCTTTTATTATCGGGACGCCCGAAAACATTTCGCGAAGAAAATCTTTACGAGATTGACTTTTATCATCATCTGACATTTTAACCACACCTCCTTATTATTCTATTTAAATCTTGCTCTTTTATACAATTTCTAATTGCTACCCTATTAGATATATAATCTTTGTACTGGGTGAAAGTAATCGTTACAACTTCGGTGGTTCGCTAATTTCTATAATATCCTACAGAAATTAACACCCGTTTTAATTCTGCTTAATCGGCGTGAGCTCTCACAGAAATTAGCGGATATTAGAGGGCCGCTTAATTTGTGACACGCATCACGAAAATAAGAGATGTTCTAAGTCAGACTAATTTGTGTCAGATCTCACAGGAATATAGTGAGTATTGGAAGACTGCTTATTTTGTGAGTGTTATGCGAGAAATTAACGACTGGTATAGTCTGGCTTATTTTGTGTGGGATCCTACAGAAACCAACAGCCATTATAGTCACAGTTAATTTGTGCCCGGAAGCAGAGAAACTAAGCCGGGTTGCGACGAGCTTCGCGGCGGAATGGATGCCAGCCAGTATAAAGACTAGATAGTCGGACGTGGTCTGCTGAACAAAGGTGTCTTCGGTGTAATTGCTAGTGTTCATAATCCATTGTTACCCAACGTCTTCTTAATAAATATAGTAACGTTTATTTTCTCAATCATGCTTTTGTCTTTTTCCTGTTACATCACAAAATGCCGTTCCTTTCGATAATATTACTCAAACGAACAAAACGCGTATCATTGGCCAATGCCTGGTCGGCATTTTTAATATCATCCAAGCACTGCTTAAGTTCTCGTGGCAACAACGGTTCATTAGAATCAATAATGGAATCCAGAAACACCAGAGCATCTGATGCAAATTGATCACAGAGTTTGGCTTCATTCAGACGATGAATAAGATAAAATGGATGTTCAACTGGCTGTAGCCAGTTCTGTAACTCCTTCAACGCCTCTGGAAAGGCTTCCCGTGCAGCCACGCAGACCCCACCGAGAAGCTCCGATATCTTTGGCATCATCATCAACTTATTGTCCTTGGGCCAAACCGATTTAAAGTACGGAAGAACACAATTACTCCAATATTCCCCACGCTGTTCACCAGCGCCCACAAGAGCGCGGGTAACTGCCAGCACCGCGTTTTGCAAGCCCTCCGCAGGCAATTTGGAAGTCGACTCCGCCAATTCCGTGTTTGTGAATGTGTCACCCGGATCTAGGGCTACAAAGGTCAAATATATCGCATACTGTTCGGCGTGCTTGCCAAGTTCCTCGTAGTGTGTCGCCGTTTCTAGCAACGGCTGTTTGATGGCTGACTGGAACGGTTGGTAGGGGCGAGGTGACCACAAAAAACCTTCCCAGACCGCACGTGCCTCGACCGTGGATGATTCCCAGTCGAATAAGGGCAGTAGATACTCTTTCGCCCACTTCTCATCCACTTGGAATAACGCAATCACGTGGGCTGCGAGCAAGACGCGACCGTATCGGAAATTCTCAACCAACGTATCACAAAGTTCGGTAAATCGAGGTTTAATCTCATCTATCAGACCTTCTGCATCTTTCGGCTCCTGACGATACCACCAGCGCAGTAGCGCCTCCGTCACGAGTCCGACGGGGTGGTTGATCGCACGATGCACAAGGTCATCGTCCTCATGCACTCCATTTTGGGATTCCAACCGCAGAATACGACGAATGAGAGTGAAAAACAATTTCTCATCATCCTTGAAGATTTTGGCTTGTGCTTGCAGCCACCAGCCGAGACTATGTGAGAGTTCTTGAATTACATCATCGGATGCTTTGGAAATTACTTCTGCAATGCACCAAGACTGTTCGATCAATTTATCCTCTGCCCAAACTTGCAGCGCTTCGCGCCAGCGGTCGATAGGCCACTCATCTTCCTGAGTCAAGGCAGACAATGCCCCTGAGGCGGTCGAAAAGTCGTCACGACAACGCTGACGCCAGCGCTGACGCCGGTCATCTTCATACCAGTGATCTGAGCTGGAGTCTTGTTTAAGCCACGTCATCAAATCGGATTGGAGGAGCGGTGTGGGGATAAAATTGTGCAACTCATCACCTTCGCGTATACAAAACACAAACTCATCGCGCTCGTCTTCAGCCAACTTCCAATTAGGATATTGTAGTGTCATATCTGCCAGTTTTGTACTGGCATCGTGGCCGAGTGGTGCTCCTGCAGCATGCGCTTTCGCCAATCGCAACCATATCTTTTGATCCAAGGTGTATGCACACTCTTGCGGATCAAGTTCATCCATATACATCTCATGCGGCGGCCCCTGCAGAATGGCTTGTTCCAATTCAGCTATTCCCTGTGCATCCAACTTCGGCGACAGTGCCACTAACAGGCGTATTGCTTCGCGTGTGGTTACAATTGACCACAGCCACTTGTGATTATCAGCCAGCAGCCAGCTGAGTGCCTGAGGAGGAGGAATTACATCGCTTCGTGTCGCAGTAAAAAAGGCCAGCCGCTTGAATAACGGATAAGGCACCTGCCACCAGCCTTCGGCGGCATGCCGTGCCTGCGCGGTTTTGGTCTGCACCGTTGCCAACCAAGCATCGCGCGTGAGTTCTATCAACGCTGTCCAGTCACGGAAACCGCTGTTCTGTGTGTGCTCGCTAATCGAAGGCGGATTGAAATCTAACAAATCACGCTTGTCTTCTACGCCGTCTAACTCCCACATTCGATCTAGTGCATCATGCAGTAGAACAGTGGCATCCTGCAACAAATCAGGCAGTGCCGCCTGCCAATCAGGATTGTCCGCCTGATCCCGCAACATGGAATGAGTATCATCACAGGATAGTACTAAATTCCATTCTACAAGATCTTTGATGCACTTCGCCTCGCGCGGGTCGGTTGTTTCTTCACCCCAACGGAATGGTTCACTAAGAATCACATGTGGCGTTAGAATCTCCCGCAGTTCCATACGCAATGTCGGTGTGAGACCGTCTTCTTGCTTAAAGCGAAGTAACCAACTTTGGAGATCTAAATTGATTCGAGATGAATTCACACGTCCAGACAACAGCAACCTCCAGAGAATACGCATTAAAGGACCTGGTATGGCCTTGGGGGAAACCTCGCGGATACGTTCGAGCTCAGCCGTATCATTATCATGTGCCAGACAATCAAGGGTTTTAATTCGACTTTGGACTATATATGCGAACCGCTCATGCAACTGACCGCCCTGATTGGCCAACCAAAGTATTAGTTTAGGGTCATCGAGGTGCCAAGTGAGCCAATGCCCTAGGTGGGTCATAAGTTCGTCCCAATAACTTACCTGAGCACCCGTGTCAACAATGCGCATCCAGGGTGCATGCGTGTACGGTGCCGGACGGCTAATGACGCTAAAATTTATATCTTTATCTTTTTCGCTTTTGGGAACCACCCCGAACCGCACCAAGTCGTCGTGATCAAACTGGGCTTCGGTCAGCGGTCCGAGCCATTCCAAAGGAGGGGTGGGACTTAGGTTGGCAAAGTGTTTGGCTGCCAGCTCATCGGTCAATGCCCATAGCACGCGACCGACAGCAAAGTCTGATCGCGACGGTGTCAATGGCAGCGTACTCGCATGCTGCGCAATAATCATTTCCTTGCCACGGACACCGTCGCGATACGTATCAGCCCACTCTTTGAGAGTGAGATGAAGCGCTGAGTGATCTTCTGTATCCGCAGGCACCTCGTACAGCAACGGTGTGGTACCTTTGGTTTGCCATTCGATCTGCGTCTGCTCCCGTTCGCCATCGTGGAAGCTTGCGAAGGCATAGGCTTCTGGTCGAATTTCACCAAGCAACTCATCGGCGGCGAGCGCATCCATCATGTAACGTAATACTGGGTCGTTGATACCGTAACCAACAAAGCAAACCGTATAATTTCGGAACAACTCGCTGACAAAACGAGCTGCCCAACGTTCGGTTAAGTATGCCAGACCAAAATCGCCACTGGTCAAAACCAAGCGATTAAGCGCAGTTTCGTCAGCCGAAGTAGGTAATAACCCGTGCAGATGCACCACACCATGCCAACGGGTCGTTTTTGGAATGGGCAAGAAAGGAGCATCAAAGCTTGGAATCTCAGGCTTATGCTGTCTTATTATGGACTTGAAAATGCGGTCAAAGTTAGTAGTAACCAGCCTGGTCTTGCCCTTGTGGTCAATAGCCAGCCGCAGCAACGCACGGTGGGTCATTGTAGCATCTTTTTTGCGCCACTTGGGTTTGAGAACGTTTGCCAACGCCTTTCTGACCTCAAAACGATCACCGGGGTAGCGACGTTCCAACTGATTCATCATCACATCGTACTGTTTGTTATCATAAGCCTGCTTCTCGAGGGGGTACTGCGTCCACGTCGTACCCAGCTCATTATATACCCGATCCACCAAGTCGCAAAAGTTCGGCAGACCTGCCGGGTATGAAATGCCCGCGCCGCAGAAAAATACAACGCGACCGTCTTCATGTGCTTCCGATAGTTCTTCGGGAATATCCGGTCCGTTGGCGACGAAGGCAGGCATCAGACCGTCACCTTTCCGTTCATCAAGCACGGTAGGAGAAGGTCACGAGCATTGGAGAGCGTATGATTGTACTTAGTCAACTGATTAATCTGCTCGTGGTTAATCCCCACATCTTGCTCAAACAAAGCAAGTATTTTGGTATCTGGGATGAGCAGCTTGCGACTATGCGTAAAGTCTCGGTTTAGGCCGGGAACGGCGACATCGGTGTTGATAAACTGCGTGTTTAGCAGGGCGTAGTAAAGATAAATGGTGGATTTCTCAGACTCTATGTAATACACCGTATCAATCGGGCGAAAGTCATTCTTGCTCCAGTAGATGCTTCCGACATTACTTTTTCGACCACCAATAAATTTTAATGCCCAAAAATAACCGTCATGTACTATTTGATTAATATCCATGTGAGTGGTACCCCTATAAACGTTGCATATCAACATTATTTTAATCAACGTGTGTAGATGTTAGTATGTTATATCAACTTTCCATTATATATTCTTTCATCTCACCCCCACTACATGCGTCTACTCAATCGTCCGTCCTCATCGAAACCACAGCAGCCCACTCACACCAATGCGGTCGGTGCATTTGCCGGA
>CAYRGB010000018.1:0-12365 GCA_964423715.1 uncultured Methanosarcinales archaeon
TATTGCGACCCCCCTGCTAACCTACATCAGCGGCATAGCCTATCTGCTCCTATTCCCGTTCCTGCTGGTGTTCACATTCATAGTACTGGCATACACAGAAAAGCTCAAGGTACTGGAAGAATTCGTGGTCGCGTTCATCCTTATATATCTGATAGCATACCCATTCTACATCTTCTTTCCAGTAGAGGTCACGGGATATACCCTTCACAATGTCCAGCCCATACTATACAACCTCAGCCCCATCATTGTCGGGGGGGCCAGGGTGGTGGACCCGGGGCTTGACAACTGCGTCCCCAGCCTGCATGCCGCCCTGTCCGTGATGACCATGCTGATAATACTCCTGAGAACCGACCTGAAGAACTTCAAGATCTTTGCGGTCCTGACCACCATCACCATCCTGTTCGCTAGCCTGTACCTCGGGATACACTGGATAATAGACATCCTCGCCGGCTCGGCACTGGCCTTGGTCAGTTACTACGTTGCTACGAACTACAGGACCGGTATCATCGATCTGTCACATCGCATCACATCCTCCCTGATCCGGTTCGCCACAACTCTCATACGATCCCGTAGCAGTGCCCCAACCAACCGCATCGCATGCCAGCTAAAAGAAAAGCTGAAGCTGAGGCCCTGAAACGATGATCATTTCAGCAGCTCGTCCACCAGGGACGTGTCCTTGAGGATCTTGAAGCTCACGAATCCTCCAACTAATAGATTTGTATAGAACGTGAACGCACGCCAGGACAACACCACGATCCCAAGCAAGTATGTTGGCACGAACACAGAGAATAGTGTAGTGGCACCAAGCTCTGCAACACCACTTGAACCGGGGGTCGCGGGTATGACTATCACCACCATGAGCAGTACCTGTGCTGCGACCATGATCAGTATCGGGGGATACTGGTCCAGACCAACAAGTATCACCGGCAGCATGGAGAACTCGATGGCCCAGAACATGATAGTGTAGAGTATACCTTGTAGCAGACCGGTGCGCTTCTCCTTCACGAACATGTATATACCGTCATGGAAATCCTCAAGTTCTACATCGATACGATCAGACAACCTGGAGAACCTGGCCCTCCGTTTTTCCCTGAACAGTGGAACGATCCGCCCCAACACCCAGTGGACCACTAAACGCATGCGGTCCGGCCGCCAGAGCCCGTATAGAAGCAGAACCAGGATAGATATCAAGACCCCCTCCCCCAACACCAACGCAGTTTCAAGCCAGACACTCGCTACAACATCGCGGAACAGGTACAGCGAAACAGGAGCCACCATCAGGATCAGTATGGCATCCAGCACCCTCTCCCCCAACACCACGGCAGTAGCACTTCCAAGTGGCATACCGTCATTGCTCAACAGATGAATACGCAGGGGTTCCCCTCCCACAGAAGAAGGCGTCAGGGATGCAAGGAATGCACTGGACATCACGATCTCTATGGCTCTGGAAAGGGATACATCATACCCAAGAGCGCGGGACATTGCCTGGGTACGCATTCCCCACACCGCGAACGAGAGAATGTGAAGGACAAATGCAGCTACGATATACTCATGCTTGATCTGGTGGATGGCCTCAATGGTACTCGGATCCGCAGTATACAACAGGACACCGACCATCGCGACCACACTGATCAGAAACGAAACGGTTATCCATTTAAAGAATTTGTTCATCCCATATCCTCCACTACATCAACATCCATCAAGATAGCGATCATCATATTATCAGCATATCCTTTCTCTTTGAATGTTGAAGTACCATGCATTTATAATAGTTGGGGTATCCCGATGACAGGAACAAGGACAGGAATGGATCTCTCTCAAACCCCATTGCACATCACCCATCCACCTTTTCCACCACATGTTCCACCAACTTACGTACAGCTACGGAGCCATCCAGTTCTTCGGACAACCGTCGGAGAGCCTCCACCTCTTCAACGAACTCACCTTTCTCCACGATGCCCCTGATACAATCCAATATCTGCTGCGCAGATGTGGAATCGTCCAACCGTCTTCCACGTCCGGCCTCCTCCAGTACTGTTGCATTGTTCTCCTGCTCGCTGTGACCCTATCAGGGAACGAGAGAAGAGGAATGCCTAACGAGAGCGCCTCCATCATGGTACTATGCCCATCCGGTGCGATCACCACATCAGAGGCTTTCAGATACGAGAACTGGTCCTCCGCGAACTGGAGGATCGTGACATTGGGGGGCAGATCGGTGAACTTTACAGGGTCTACGCTCGGGACGGGCAGCAGAGAAAAATGATAATGTACTCTAATCTAGCTTCGCCGTTTCGATGATCTTCCTGAATATGGGCTCCCTGTAACCAAAACCACCTATCCGTGGCAACACATGTGGCCTGTCCAGCTCCATGGCTTCGATCTCGTTGTATCTTTTTCCAACCAGTGACCCGCTGAAAAATATCTTTTCAGCCACCTGTGGCTCAAAATCGAGATTCATTCGACATATCGTATGCGGCAGGGGAAAATCCGGTACTATGATCCCATCGACCAGTCTGAACACCGACCGGTAGAACCTCCTGACCAGGGTCCCCAATAACCTGAGTACCGGACCGCCATCCGTGAAGAACTCGTCCATGTTCGACTGGTTGACCATAAGATAGATAGGATATCGTTTGATCCTGGCAGCAAGTATACCAAGATAATAGCTACCCGAGATCACAGCATCCGTTTTGGTCCTGCTGATCAATTTGAGCATTTTAAATATTCCCAGGATTTGCCCCTTCCTAAGGGTACTCACAATGGAACGTTTCATGTCCAATGAGCCAGAACTACCCACAAGCTGGGTCTCTGCAGGCACCTCGTAGGTCTGATAGCCGTACTTCTCAATGAACTCCTTTGAATAACCATACGCTCCAAAGCAAACCTTGTGGCCAGCCGATAGCATCTCCCTACCGATAGCCAGACAGCGACTGGTATGATCCAGACCTTCACCACATACGAATATGAACACTTTCATCCAAAGAAACCCCAACATCGACCACTTATATGCATTATATCGGCACTTCAATAATCTACGATCCTATTATTCATACATTTTTAGGCCGGAAGTTCCACCGCTTTATTGCAGGAGTACTGGCTCTACCTGACAACTATCCTGTGATTATAATCCTAATGACTTCAATAGATTTATATTCGATGTGTTTAATATGTGTAAATAAGTTTGAATTCATACAATAAATAATATAAGCCGTGACGATCCGCAAGTGTATTATTGGTCTAAACTACAAAAAGAAGAGCGAGGTTCGAAAATGTTTGATGGGGCAGTTTCTGAGAAAATATCAATGGAAGATGAAGCGAACAGGGTCAAGACCGGTATACCTGGTTTTGATGAACTGTGTGGGGGGGGGCTCATCCAGGACAGGTCCTATCTGGTCACAGGTACCTCTGGTGCCGGAAAAACGATCTTTGCCATCCAATACATATACAACGGCATCACAAAATATGGGGAAAACGGTATCATTGTCGCTACTGAAGAACGACCCGAACAGATACGGGAGAACGTCCTGAAATTCGGATGGGATCTCAAAGCCCTGGAAGACGAAGGCAAACTGGTGATCATCGATGCCTGCTCCACCAAGATCGGGATTCCCTCCCAGGAAAAATATGTAGATGTACGTCCCTTTGACATACGCTCCATGATGGACCAGATCATCGCTACCCAGGAAGAGGTCGATGCCAAGCGATGTCTGGTAGATTCCACAACATCGATCAGTTTCTATCTCCATGATCCCGCCAAGATCAGGGTGGAGCTCCTCAAACTCAGCACGACACTAGAAGTGATCGGCCTGACATCACTTATGACCTGTGAGGTCGTGGATGAAGATAAACCCTCAAGATTTGGTGTGGAAAACTTCGTGACAGATGGTACGTTCGCACTCTATTATAGGATGCATGAAAATGTGAGGATGCGCAGCGTCGAGATCTACAAGATGCGGGGCTCAGACCATAGCAAGAAACTCCATCCCTATGATATAGAGAAGGATGGATTCGTCATTCACCCACATGAAGAGGTCTACTCGTCATTCTGAATCATTCTACATTCTGTACATTCTACATTCGGGAGTCATTAGTGGTCATAGATCTGGAAACTCTTCCTCATGACCACACTCAATACATTTATAGATAACAAGTGC
The DNA here is from genome assembly GCA_964423715.1 of uncultured Methanosarcinales archaeon. Taxonomy (GTDB): domain Archaea; phylum Halobacteriota; class Methanosarcinia; order Methanosarcinales; family Methanosarcinaceae; genus JAIOTO01. The sequence continues at coordinate 4,155 of CAYRGB010000018.1, forward strand.
ACGACCGAACTGATCGTGCCTCTTCATAACAGGATATCTCCATCGGTTCATCTTTCCTTCACACAATGGGCATCGGTAGTTCATATATTCTCATCCCTCATGTAATTCATTCCATTTTATCAATATAACGGTTTCGTTCAAGGAATTTGAAATTTTTCGAAATGCTCGTTCCTTTGTCATATGTACTCATCATCCAACCCTGCTACTTGCTTTCGTTATCGCCTCGAGAACCAATGTGACAAGTACTACACCCAGTGAAAACATCCAATCCCATTGCCGTGAGCTCGAATAGATCACGCAAGAAGGGAATGTACATGATACTCAACGTTAACATAAGCGTGCTAAGCACACCCCCAAGCAACATCAGACGATTGGTCAGCAGTACGACTTTCCATATGGACCTCCCCCGTGAACGGAAAGCAAATGGAATGAACCGGATCATACTCACGATAGTGGCAAATGTAATGGCCCTGACCACCTCTATTCCTGAAAGTCCCTCTCTCGGACTCTCCAGGCGAGCAAAGTCATATGCCATATCTGCATCCTCATATTCTATTACAGTACCCCAAAATAAACATGTTCTGTTATGCCCGGGATACTATTTCTTATTTTGCCCATCGGAAAGAACCTACGGACCGCATGAGCAGAGATCGACACTGCCAGGTCAACACGCGCATATGCATAAATACGTGACCATTCTGTGGAAAACAGAACCATTCCCCCCTAATCCCCGAAATGGTTCATAAGATACAGAACATTCCAGAAACACTGTGTGAACCTATTTTAAAATGACCAGACTACGGGACGTTTCCTGCGATCAGATACCTAGATACATACTTTTTTATCGATAATAGACTATGGCAAACTATATCAACAAGAGCAACATTGGTTATTCATACTTATTAATGTATATCAATGAGTAGCAACACAATACAACAAAAGAAAGTGAGGTCCTCAACCTTGATAGATACTATCAATAATGGAACAACATGTCCCTCTGTCCTCGTTGTTGACGATGAACCAGACAATGTTTCTCTGATGGAAGCATATCTGGCCTTAGATTATAACATAATTCCAGCTTATAACGGAGAACAGGCCCTCGAAAAAGTGCAGACCGAAATACCGGACCTTGTCCTTTTGGATATGATGATGCCAGGTATAAATGGACATGAGGTCTGTAAGACCCTTAGAAAAAATCCGCAAACCTGTGATATACCGATCGTGATGTTCAGTGCACTGGGAAAACGAGAGGGATATACAAAATGTCTGCGTGCAGGTGCAGATGCTTTTCTGGAAAAACCCATCGATGCGGTGCAACTGGTAAACACTATACGTGCGTTGATAGAACGACCTGAAGCTAAATGAACGATTAGATGGTACTCACGTCCATACCCGTATCAGCTCTACCCAGTTCCCTGATAATAAGAAGATACAGCCAGTGCTGTATCAGCATCCCTTTTCTTTGCGCTCGGTGATGTCCTGGATTACACCCTGATAATGAGTCACCACACCAGTCTCGTTACGTTGAATGAAGGTCTTCTCCTCGACCCAACGTACATCCCCTGCCTTTGTGAGGATACGATATTCCTTGATAAATGATGTCCCCCCTTCCTTGCACGTCTCGGAAAGTTCGACCTGGACATCCAGCAGATCATCCGGATGCACAATCTCGCCGTACTGCATCCTACCGGATGTGAAATCCTCCACCGTGTAGCCGAACTGTATGATATTTTCCGACACGAACTCGGCTGGCCAGAGCTCTTCCTCACCCTCAGCGCCCGCCTTCCACAGGAAAGCTACTATTGGACCACTATTGATGATCGTCTCAAGCGCCTCCTGTCTGGTAAGTAACTCAGCCTGCATCTTCTCAGCCTCCTCCAATGCCATCTCACTTTTCTTATGCTCGGTGATATCAAGGACGATACCCTGGTAATGGGTCACCTCGCCGGACTCATTACGCTGGATGAAGGTCCTCTCCTCGACCCAGTGCACATCTCCACTCCTTGTGATGATACGATACTGCTGAGAGAAATCTTCATATCCACTCTCACATCGCCTGGCAAGTTCCGTTTTGACCATCTCCAGATCATCCGGATGTACCAGATCCCCATAGACAATGCGTCCCATCACGAAATCCTCTGCAGTGTACCCAAGCCTGTCCACGTTCTCGGATGCATAGTCAGCAGGCCAGAACTCCTCTGCTCTCCACAAAAAGACCATCACAGGACTATTGTTGATGATAGTATGCAGATACTCCTCTCTTTTGTGTGCCTCATGAAGAGCTATCTCATTGTTCTTCTGGTCCGTGATATCAAATATTGTACCCTGGTAATGAGTTACTTCGCCCTTATCGTTACGCTGGATATATGTCCGTTCATTGACCCAACGCACATCTTTTGACCCCAGCACTATCCTGTACTCTTGATCAAAGAAATCATTGCCTTCCCGGCGACGCTTGTTAAGCTCGCTCTGGACCTGGTCCAGATCTTCTGGATACACAATATCCGCATAGGAAAGCCTTCCGGAGGTAAAATCTTCAACACTGTATCCAAGCAAGGTCACATTCTCCGACACGAACTCAACCGGCCATTGTTCATTCTTCGTACTCTCTGCTTCCCACTGGAAAACGATCACGGGACTATTGTTGATCACCGTCTCCAGTACTTGTTGTCGCTCCAATGCAGTAGCCAGCATCTTTCCGGTAGTGCTGGAGCGACCTTCTTTCTTTGATTCTTTTGGATCCATTGTTACTGCCCCCTGTTACGATTGCGTTTCTGGTTCCGTATTCATTTTTATCTGCTATATATGTTTATAGCCCTACATTAAGTACTTATCGAAACGTTTATCCATTTTGGGCAGATGTCTGTTTTATCCTAATGACCATCTTCAGCAATACCGGAGAGACGAACAGGGAAACAGCCACCATAAGAACGATGGCAGAGAACAGTTCGTCTGTTACGATTCCCGTCTCTCTGCCTATGGATATAACCACAAGTTCAACGCCCGCCCGTGCCATCAGGCCAGTACCGAATATCAGACTGTCATGATTGTCGAAACCGATCATTCTAGCACCCGCGAACCCGCCTAACAGTTTACCCAGCAGTGCCATCAGGACCACCAGTACCGTGAACATACCGATCGAATGCAAGGTTGCCGGATCGATGGAAAACCCGATGTATGCAAAGAAGATAGGAACGAACATGCCGTAGGCTACCCCCGATACCTTGCTCTGGACATTCTCGATCTTGGCAAGAGGTATATCCGACAGTAGGATCCCTCCAACGAACGCCCCGATCACAGCATGCAGACCCATTAACTCTGCAAAATAAGCCGAGAAAAGGGCCACGATAACCACGAATGCAAAGAGGGATTCCTTGACATGCATTCGGTGGATATAGGTGAAGAGACGGGGAAACACATAATGCCCCAGTAATGCCATCACAATTATGAAGAACACCAATTTGCCTGCGATCACCAGTATCTGCATCATTGATGGAATTTGCTCATACTGGGCCATGGTCACAACTATCGAGAGCAGAAAGATGCCGATGATATCATCGAATATTGCGGTTGTCAGCATCATCGTACCAGGTTTGCTGGACAGATAATCCATATCGACCAGTGTCTTGACAACCACGCCTATGCTAGTCGGGCTGAAGGCAACGCCCATAAACATACTTGCCGGCAGGCCCAGATCAAAATACCATCCCAGCAGGAACCCGGAGGCAAATGCCACCAGGACCTGGAACAGTGTTGCAACCATTGCTTTTTTTGAAGATGCCTTAAGATCACGAAGATGGACCTCCCTGTATCCTGCAGTGAACAGCAGGAAGATAGCACCCAGCTCGGCTAGAAACGAAAGCACCTCCGTGTTATCCTGTATAAGGAAAAATCCCAGGACCAGACCGGTAAGGACCTCCCCCAGAATTGATGGAAAACCCACACGCTCAACCAATTCACCAAGGACCTTTGCCAGAAGGAGTACCAGCAGGACCTGGAACAGGACTTCCATTAATCAATGCTCCTGATCCGGTATATCTCTCTTATGATATCCCGTTTGGAGATCATGCCCACCAATTTCCCATCATCCACAACGCAGAACCGATCGATCCTGTGTTTGATCATTAGCTCAGCTGCATCACAAAGGTTGGTATCAGAAGATATGGTCACCGGATGAGTGATCATTACTCCTCTGGCATCCTCCCCAATAGACCTCACGGCCATCAGATGAGTATGGTGAACACGCGGCATCCTGCTCACCAGCAGTATCTGCAGGATGATATTCTGATCGATGATGCCCAGCAGCTCGTTGTCAGCACGTACCACGGGATAAGTGTGGTAGTAATATTGATCGAACGCCTCAAGGATCCTTTTTATCGGATCGTCCTCTGCAAGCGTGATCACATCTGTGGACATGATCGTGCTGATGCAGACAGCCGAACAGTCTTTCTGAAGCGATCTCTGATCTTTGCCCCTACTTTTACCTACTGGATCCTGATTCCCTGAACCTGAGATACTAGCCATACAATGCACCAGTATCAGGATAGGATATCATCATACAAATAAACTATTCATCATACCCATCGGGCATCATTCGTGGTTGACTATGGACACATTGATCGCTATACCACTTCGCTGGACATACTCGTTGATACGCTTCATCGAATGAGGGATCATCCCTTCACTGGTGAGGATCAGGCATCGCTTGCCACAGAGAGCCATTAGCAATGTCCTGTCGATCACACCCGCAGAGATCTGGATCGGGATATGATACTCTTCTGCGAGCACTTTGCTATGTTTACCCATGGCTCCGATCACTGCGATATCCTCTGTATCCATGATACGCTTGAACCCAGCAGGATCATATCGTTCCATATCATAGATGGCAATACCACCAGCTTTGATACCATAACGGGTCACCTCTACAACAGCTCTTCCGTCAGAATGCATATGCAACACCCGTGCATTGACCGCTTCATATGGAGATTGGAGAGCATACTCACCATGCAGGACGCCCATGTTCAGGACATCCCCCTCCCGGGTCTCCGGGGGTACCTCCACCCACATCAGTTCAGGCGGTCTCAGGGTATCAACCAGCTCTGGAACGCTTGTGGGGTGCTGGCTGGGCTTTGCAAGACCCCGTCGTTCGATCTCATGATAGATATCAAGAGTAACAGGTGACTTCAGGTGCTCTTCCCGTATCATATCAGGGTCATTGAACGCCTGATCTGGTGTGCCCTCACCGATCACTTTTCCTTTAGACATGAAATACATATAATCCGCCCAGTTGTGCGCAAGGTCCACATCATGGGTGGAAATGATCAGCGTAGTCCCACTATCGTTTAGCGCGTTCAACACGTCCAGCAGCTCGTTAGCACCCACCGGATCAAGGTTCGCAAGAGGCTCGTCCAGTATGATGACCGCCGGATCCATTGCCACAACGCCCGCTATAGCCACCCGTTTCTTCTGTCCTCCACTCAGATGGTGCGGAGGCTTGCCCTCCAGGTCTGTCAGCCCGAAATACTCCAGGGTCTCGGTCACCTTTTCTCGGACTCTCTCCTCACTGTATCCAAGATTGGTGGGACCGAACGCAACATCCTGATAAACCGTGGGTGCAAATATCTGATCGTCAGAGTTCTGGAACACGATGCCCACGTTCTTGCGAATATCACGCAAGGACGTGCGATCATATCCCAATTGGTTGCCATTGAAGAGGATACGCCCCCTTTGGGTTTTATCGTCCCGTTGAGCAACATGAAAAGCGTGGACTTGCCTGAGCCTTTGCGTCAAAAGCTGTCTTCTTACCCCTCATGATATCTATATCCACACCCCCTGATCGCCATTGTTCCATCAGGATAGTAATATTTCAGATATTTCGTTTCAAGGATCGTCATCATCATACCTCAGATAATTATAACATTGCGGGTGGTATACCAGACCGATGTTATCACAACAACATACAGACATGTCAACATAATATCATTGATACTGATAGGTCTTTTCTCCTCAAAGAAGACCAGTTTCCCATCATAGCATCGTGAGTTCATGGACACAAAGGTCTTTTCTCCCTGTTCCCAGGATCTCAAGAAAAGAGTGGTCGCCAGCATGGCAAGGGTCCGAGCGATGTACGCCAGTCCCGTTATCCCAGACGAACGTTCTGCGCATACCTGATCCCCCATGCAACCTTCAGGAACACAAAGATGTACCGGTACATCATCCAGTCCCCAACACAAAAAAAGTTGTCCTCACCGGACGATCATGAGGCAATGGAGTATAGATCCTGCTACGGGTGGCTCGTACACCGTGCCTCCTGCAATACGCTCATCCGGATAGCCGAACCTCTCGCACACATAGATACGGGCATCGATCTCCAGTTCACGGAGTACGGACACGACTTCGGACACCCTGAAGGATGCAGCTGGCAGCATGAATATGTTCTTCCCGAGCCCCAGTTCCTGCACCAGCAACTTGCGTGCCGGTGTCGGATCCCGCCCGTGTGCCGTGATCGCAGCCAGGTTTGTCATGCTTACACCCAGACGCGAGCACGCCGCCTGCAGGGACGAGATTACCTGGGATGACGATATCGTCCTCACCGGCGAACTTGCCCAGTCCTGAGAACATGGAATCCCCGGTGGAAAGCACCACTGCATCACGGGGCAGCAGGTGCAGCTCCCGGTAGTTCTTGATCTCATGCACAGCCCCCTCGATGTATGGCTCTGCCAGCTCTATGGAACGTCCTGAACCATAGACCACCGATGCATTGCGTATCGCCTCCAGTACCTCAGAGATGCGTCTTCCGGCCAGCACCACTGTATGATCCGGGAACAGCATGGTAGAATAGCGAATACCGATGCGTCCAGTGGTCAGGACCACCTTTGAAGAGTGGCGTATCCGGTCACCCTTCATCTCCCCCAGATGATCGTTCCAGAGCTCCACAAAACCTGTGGTCCCCAGAACGGATATACCATCTACCACACCGATGCGGCTGTTGAGCGTCTTCTTTGCTATCTCCTTCCCCCGGGGAGGAAAATCTCCACATTCACCCCGGCAAGACCCAGCTCCTCGACCGCCTCGACCACAGCATCCCTGATCTGTTGCATTGGCCTGGGATTGATAGCAGGGAACCCTTTCTTCACCTGCAGGCCTCCGCGCATCACGATCCCGATACCCTCACCTGCCATGATGTTGATCATGTCTGATTCAGTGGCATGGGCCTCGAACTCGAGTCCACGGGTAATATCGGATTCATGATCGTTCTGGAGCTTGACAGCCACAGCATACCCATCTGCAGTCGTTACATCCATATGTGCCCGCAGACCCACCGGCGTCGGTACCGATACCCTATGGATGGCCTTCTTTAGGGAGAGGACGGCTGCTTTGGCAGCCGCTGCAGCTGTTGTACCGGTGGTATACCCTCACCTCACAACACCGAGCCATCGCTCAGGACCACCACCATACCGGTCCTGATGCCCTCTTCGAGATCATCACGCAGCATACTTGAGAACTGTATCCATTCATCCGGGATCTTTGATCTGTTCACTGGATCTATCATTTGCATTTTATTCCACATTATTTGGTTATAAAAGTAGCGACGGTATCAACCTGTCCTCTTGAAAAGCTTGTCCAGCTCACCCCTGGTGAACAAGATCGTGGTGGGGCGCCCATGCGGGCAGGTATATGGGTTCGCGGTGCGGTCGAGCTGTTGGATGAGATCCTCCATCTGTTCCTGACTGCACGTGGCACCTGCCTTGATCGCACTCCGGCAGGCCATGCTTTTGCACAGATGGTCATGGATACCGGTATCATCCCGTATCCGGCCAGCGGCCAGGATATCGGATATGATATCATGGACAATGTCAGGATCCTCTATCCTGCCCAGTATATCAGGTACGGTCGTCACAACATATGTATTGGGCCCGAACTCCGAAAGAGAGAACCCCAGTTCCTCAAGATAGGGGATATATTCCTCCATCAGCACAATCTCCTTTGCGCTGAGTTGCAGGGTCACTGGTATGATCAGTTCCTGCCACCCTGTGCTTGTACTCTGGCACACCTGCTCATACATGACCCTCTCGTGTGCCGCATGCTGGTCAATGAGTATAAAGCCATCCACCACCTCAGCCACGATGTAGAGCTCATTCACCTGCCCGATGATCCTTGCCTTGCTCAACTGGGTGGGAATCCTGTCAGGCATGGGTGATCCCAGCCCAC
>CAYRGB010000019.1:0-10827 GCA_964423715.1 uncultured Methanosarcinales archaeon
GGGGATACTATAGCCACAGGCACGCCACCCGGGATCGGAGAGTTGCACAGGGGTGACGTGGTGGAGATCGAGATCGAAGGAATTGGAAATCTGAAGAATGAGGTTATATGATGTTATTTGATCAGGTCAACAGGGAACTTGAGTTAACGGAGCGCCATCTGATGGTTCTTAAAAGTGTGGTCAGGGACGGACCCATAGGTATCTTGAAGCTGGCTGAGAAGACCAACATGCCTACACACAAGGTGCGGTATTCATTGCGTGTGCTCGAGCAGGAGCATCTGATAAAACCATCGAGCCAGGGTGCGGTAGCTGGAGATAGGGTAGACGAGTTCTTCTCAGGTTTTGATGATGAGATTACGATGATAAGTGATAAAATAGGGCAAATACGTCATATGGGAAATTAAATATGATATTGCTATCGTTATTATTACATATACAAGTATATTTTCTCTGTGCATAGATGAGTGTTTATAAGTGATAACGTTTATGAGTTAATCTAATTTTCAGGGGCAGATATGGATGACATTGAGTGATGAGGACATACGGACGATAGAGAAGTTTGCGCTACAAAATGCTGTAAAATACGGAAAGGTTCCACAGGTCGGTGCTGTGATGGGTCGTGTGATGGGCGAGTGTCCCTATCTTCGTGCACATGCAAAGGATGTGACACCTGTTATACAGGAAGTAGTGACAAAGGTAGCTTCGGAGAATGCTGATGAATGGAAGGATCGTCTTCGATCCATTGCTCCGGAACTGTTGGAGGAGCTTGCTGAAAAAAAGGAACCGAATAAAGGGCTTAAATCCCTGGATGTATCGGAGGGCGAAACGGTTGTGATGAGGTTCGCTCCCAATCCAAATGGTCCGGCAACCCTTGGAAGTGCTCGTGGTATCGTTGTGAACTCCGAATATGTAAAGATGTATAAGGGAACCTTCATAATACGGTTCGATGATACGGATCCCCAGAACAAGAGTCCTATGCTCGAGGCTTATGACTGGTATATCGATGATTGTACATGGCTTGGTGCCAAACCCGATAAGGTTGTGATCGCATCGGATCATATGGTCGTGTATTACGAATATGCGAGAAAACTCATTGAGATGGGGCATGCTTATGTTTGTTTCTGTCAGGGCAGCGAGTTCAAGAAGTACAAGGATGCAAAACAACCCTGTCCTCATAGGGATCAGAGTGCTAAGGAGAATCTCTATCACTGGGATCGCATGCTTGCTGGCGAGTATGAGGAAAAGGAAGCGGTCGTCCGTATCAAGACCGATATTACACACAAGGATCCGGCACTGCGTGATTTTGGCGCATTCCGTATCATAAAAACCCCGCATCCACGACCCGAGGTGGCTGATCGATACGTGGTCTGGCCTCTTCTGGATTTTGAGGGTGCCATAGAGGACCATGAGCTTGGCATGACCCACATTATTCGGGGCAAGGATCTGAGGGATAGTGAGAAGCGCCAGAAGTACATCTATGATTACCTTGGGTGGGAATACCCAAAGACCATGCACTGGGGTCGTATAAAGGTGCACGAGTTCGGCAAGTTCAGCACAAGTGGACTCAGGAAATCCATTGAGAATGGTGAATACAACGGCTGGGACGACCCGCGCCTGCCCACACTCCGTGCCCTGCGCCGGCGTGGCATCCGTGCTGAATCCGTGCGCAAATTCATGATCGAGATGGGCGTAGGCGAGACCGACGTTAGTATCAGCATGGATTCGTTGTATGCACATAATAGGAAGATCATAGATCCTCTGACAAACCGTTATTTCTTTGTATGGGATCCCATTGAACTGGACATTGTGGATGCTGAACCACATGTTGCAACTCCATCCCTTCATCCTACAGAAAAAAGAGGGCAGCGCCAGATCAAGGTCGGTTCCAGAATATTCTTATGTCAGGAAGATGTCCGGGATATCGGTGTTGGGGATCGTATACGCCTAAAGGATCTCTATAACATAGAGATCACATCCATCGAGCCGTTTCAGGCACGCTGTATCGGGGATTCTCTGGACATTGTGAGGAAAGAACGGATACCGATCGCCCAGTGGGTGCCGGAGGATAACCTGCCGGTGAAGGTCATGGCACCGCATGGCAAGTTCACGGGTCTTGGTGAGACAGGGATTGTTGAGGAACTGGACAATGTGGTGCAGTTCGAACGGTTCGGGTTCTGCCGGATTGATTCCGTGGATGACGAAATAATTGCCTATTTCACACATAAGTGATCCAGGTTCTCATGTGATGGCCCCTACCTGTGCAGAGTTCAATCTCATAACGATCGCAAAAGCAGAATATAAATCAAGACAATCCTCTCTTTGGTAGGATTTACTGATATTATGTAATTTTACAAACTAGATCATAACATAAAATCCGAAAAATATGGTGATCGTTTCATCACCATATTCATATGAATAAAGATCAATCTTCGGTTGGAGCTTTGGTTGGAGCTTCAGTTGGAGCTTTGGTTGGAGCTTCAGTTGGAGCTTCAGTTGGAGCTTCGGTTGGAGCTTCGGTTGGAGCTTTAGCTGGTGCTACAACTGGTGCTACAACTGGTTGAGTGATCACTTCTGACTTTCTGATCTCTACTCTTCTGATCGGGTATATGGATTTTGCGTTCCTGTAGATGTTCGCTGCGAGCTTACCGGTGACCACTTCTTCGACGAAGTGCTCATAACCAAGCTCAGATGCACGTTTCTTTACAATCTCTTCCATTACATTGCGGATGGCCTTTATCTGGCTGGTGCGTGCCCTTTTCACGGTGAATGAGATAGGTTTTATACGCATTTTGCTTCCATCTTTTGTGGTAACACTGATGTTCGTATCGATCCTTGATGTCTGGCGTTTTACGATGGATCGGAGATAATCTGTTGTGATCTCATGGCCGATGAATCGTGTGGTAGCCACATTGCCTGTAACATCGTTAATTTCAAAACGAAGCTTGATGTTATGTTTCGAGAAGTCTCCAGAAAGCTCTCCTACAGTAGTTATTATAATTCGCCCGATCAGGTTATGGGTTTCATCTGCTGGTGTGATCCCGATATCGTTGCGACCGAAGAACGCTGGGGCTTCTATGTTATACCATTCCTTCGATTTCCACTTGTCCAGTTTCCGCTGTACTTTTCGTGCCAAGTTATTCCTCCAATATCAATGTGATGTTTCGTTGAAATTCCGTGATTTTTTGAATAATTATATATTTAGTGATCGTTCGATTCATAGATGATTTGTGATAGTTGATATTAATAGCGCTCTATACTAGACATGTCTCTATATAAACAAATCGGTCATGATCTCACTTGATATTTGCGCACATCACACGGTCTTTATAGGAAGCTGATTCCCTCTGGCATCTCTCCGAAGCGTTTCACGAACTCTTCCGGCCAGTTCTCCGGGTCAAGTCCTTTCTGTGCCAGGAAGGCCGATGTCCAGCGCTCAAGGCCGACACCCGAGCATCCGGACCACAGCTCTTCGCCGGACTGGCATTTCACGTTGAACCCGGAAGGATATTTTGTCCCGTTGACACTGACGTTCTGGAACTCCAGCCATTCCCCATCCTCTCCTCGGTATGGAAGGGGCGCCTCATAGTCCGTGGTCCCCGTCTCCCCCTGTTCCGATATTCCAGTGAGGCCTTCCTGAGCCATGAACCAAGGAGTGACCCAGGCTTTTCTCCATTCAATATCCAGAATATCATTAAATATATGCATGTACCTCTCATGCAGGTCCTTTGCACAATCGAGCACATCATTCTTTGGACCCAGCCATAGGATCTCTACACGATGGAACTCGTCCACACGTTCCATCCCATGGATACCGCCGCTCTCATAGCGGTGTGAGGTCCCGGATCGGTCGAATACCATTATCGGGAATTCCGTAGTGGGGATGGTCTCCCCCTGTACAAATATCCAGAACGGCGGGCACTGAGCGTAGCACATTCCTCCGATGGGATCCCCTATCTTACTCTTGATCAATTCTACAGGCACCTCATGGGTCACCTTGTAGTAATCAGAGACTTCTTCCCAGAACTCCGGATCCCGGGTCTTTGGTGGGCAGACATAATATATCTCTGGATATACACCCTTGGCATGGCCTGACTTCTGCCAGACCTCCCAGGGTATAAGTTTTGGGAATATCATTTCCTTGTATCCCAGAGGTTCAAGCAGTTCATCGTACACGATCTTCTCAAAGGTCCTGAACAGTTTTGTCGACTGGGGGCCATGTATCCACTGCCCGCGGCTTGCACCACGCCTGATCCATCCGCGTTTCACCATCTCTGGTGTGGGGTCCTGGTTGAACTTCGGCTCCTTTTTTTCACTTTCCCAGAGCACGTTCCAGTGTTCAGCCTTGCCTCCATAGAGCTTCTCCTCGATCTTCTCCTCCATGAGCTTCAATATCCTGTCAGGCACACGGTTCTCAAGTTCGGATTCCCCCACGTCCAGTTCAAGGTTAATAGCACCGTCCTTGAATTCCATGCTGCTGACATAAGGTATCTTCAGGTTGCCTACCGATCGTTCTGCAGGCACGCTGATGGTGAAATGATCCACATCGATCCCACGTATCCCTATATGGAAATCCTTCCCGAGTTTTCCGGCAAGGGGCTTGCGAAGACGTATAATAGCATCATGTGCCCGAACATATCTACCGGACACGATCTCAACCTCTATCCCGTTCTCTTTCAGGCTCCAGCTCCTGATCTGTGCGCCCTGTCCCTCAGGAGCACCTTTTGTAAGTATTGTCTCGCATGCTTCCCCTAATAATTGCTCAATGGTCTCTTTAGCATCTGCCGGGTCGGAGCTTGTCCTGAATGTTCCCTTTAATTTAAATTCCAGATCCATTTGTTATTCCTCATAGGAGTGTGAATGTTATGTTGATGATCAAGTGCAAATATTATACTAATGACCAAGTGTGAATATGCTCCAGTATTCGCCAGTTATGGTGGAGCATCTGGTAACAGCTTCTACAATATGCTCCAGCTTTAATAAAGTTTCTAAATCGTAGATCCGTCTACATTCTATCTGTTCATTGCCAGAGGTATCGATGCTCATCAAGAAAACGGTATTGATCCACGCGACGCGATCGTGTGTATATCAGCGCCGCTGGATGATATATCTTCAATACATACCTGCCTTCGATCATCTCCGTAACACCCCACGGCAGTGGATGGTCCGGGCAGAAAGCCCTCTGCGCAGTATTCCCCAGCAGGATGATCACGTTTGGATCAAGCAGCTCGATCTGCTTTGTCAGGAACGGTTTGCAGGCTTGAAGTTCTATTGTGCGTGGGTTCCTGTTCTGTGGTGGTCTGCACTTGACGGCATTGATCACTGCCCAGTCCTCGTCCAGCAGGTCCATATACCCGATAATCTCATCAAGGATCTTCCCTGCACGCCCACAGAAAGGAACACCTGTCTCATCCTCGTTCTTCCCGGGGGCTTCGCCAATGAACAACACTTTTGGATCGTTGGATCCCTTTCGGATGACCTTGTTGATCACGGTCTCATGCAATTCACAACGTCTGCAGTCACGAATTGCATCTTCGATCGCAGATAATTCGTTGTTCAGCGTCATATCTGGTTCCTGTTCATCTCGCATATCAGCTGTTCTCAACCTTTTGATGTACATCCTCTGCGATCTTCGCGTTCATGAGCAGGTCATCCATGACTGCGATCAGGGATGAGATTTTCTCAGTGGATATGTGTATTGTCGCGCAATTGTCGGTAATCTGCGTATCCATGTTCGAAAGGTTGTCTGGTGCCAGGGATCGGGCGACCATTTCGGAGTTATGTGATGTGTCGGGACTGATAAGTTCAATCTTCATTGTGGTTTTCATTTCCATCACCTTCTCCCCCAAGCTGTTTACCGACGATATCGTCCACTCTGCGGATGAACTCTTCTGAGGTCCCCTGGGGTATGGACGCACCGGAAGCGATATTATGCCCGCCGCCCTGCCCACCCACCGCATCAGCCGTCTCTCTCAGTGCGCTGGCAAGGTCCAGTCCCTTTTGAATCAGTGCGCGTGTCCCGCGGGAGGATACTTTCACCTGGTCATCCACCCGGTTGACCGCCAGGAACGGCATGTCCGGATGTATGTACCTGACCACTGTGCTTGCAATGATCCCTGTGGATTCCAGATCGGCCGCGTTCAAATACCAGATGTGTTCGCCACGCTGGATCATCGTTTCGGCCCTTTTGATATCAGTGATGACCTTTTTCTGGAGTTCGGTCGTGAGTGAACATGCTTCCTCATATGAGTCCCTGTCCCTCAGGCATAGCGCCAAGGCCAACCCATACTTATCCTGTTTCCCACAACTGTTCAGTGTTGCTACCATGTCATAGACATTTGGGATCAGTTCCTGATTCAGTATATATACATCTCCAATGGCAGCATCCACAGCCTCAGGACTGGCGTTCTTTGTGAGTTTCAGGACAATGGCAGAGATGAGTTTTTTCAGTTCATCGGTCTTCAATTCATCAATATTCCCGTGGATGTTCAGGATATCAAGGAACTCATCGATCTTATCACGATCCCCGGTGATGTCGAGATATGGTTCGGGGGTGTTCTCCAGCACGTCTGCTATATTTCCTTTACCAACCTTCAATCCCTTCTGCACCGATACGATCCTGGCATGTATGGCCTCATCAAGTATGTGCTTATTCGTTTCTCCTAATAGTTGTTTATCCCCTACCGCACCCGCAATGGCCAGCCCGGCCAGGTCCACGTTATTGGCATTGATCTGCCTGGCCACCAGATACGTGGTCATTGAAGCGCAGAGATATGTGGCACCATCGATACCTACCATATGTGGGTTGATCGCAGCGGTCGCAGGTGACTCTCCCACCGGTTGGTGATGATCGATCACCACTACGTCCTGCTTGACCTTCCTGATGAGGTCAGGCTGTCCACTTCCCATGTCACAGAACACCACCAGGTCGCTGCCAGACGTGCTTTTGTTGACGGTCTCTATGACATCCTCGTCCAGCCGGCTGGTAATGGTCACATGGTAGGGAATGTCCTCTCGCAAGAGGGTCTGGCAGATAATAGCTGCAGAGGTGAGCCCATCGGCGTCATTGTGTGAGATCACCCGCACATGGCTGTAGCTTACAATGATCTGTGCGACTTGTTCCGCTATGTTGGTAAGTTCCTGTATCTCATTCAATGGTATCACTCAGAAATGTAATGGTATCAATTAGAAGCATAATAGTATTCGTATGTTATCGTATGATCTCTCCCGGTCCGGTGCTGCTTCCACTATCCATGATACATCCAACATTTATACAGGTATTGATGCCGGTGTGGATGTCATCACCCATGATCACGCCCAGTTTCCGCCGTCCGGAATCGGTACGTTTGCCCTTGAGCGTTACCATGATGTTCCTGCCATCATGGCGCAGGTTCGCAACCTTTGTGCCAGCACCGAAATTACATCGCCTGCCGATCACGCTGTCACCGACATAGCTCAGGTGTCCGATCCTGGTACTGTCCATCAGGATGCTGTTCTTCACTTCAACAGCATTGCCAACATGGACATCGTTGCCTATGGTCGTGGATGGACGTATGAAGCAGTTCGGCCCGATATCGCAGTTGTTGCCGATCATAACAGGGCCGACAATGTACGCCCCATTACGGATAATACTCCCCTCCCCGACCACCACATTACCGATAAGAGTGGCATTGGGTTCAACTGTTCCCGCACGATCGTCCCCGATCTCCCGTAGCAGTACTTCGTTAGCATTCAATAGATCCCAGGGTCGTCCGATATCTATCCAGTCCTCGGACAGGATCTCATACCCGACCGCAGCATCTGAATCGATCAGCATCTGAAGGGTATCCGTGATCTCGAGTTCTCCTCTCGGGGATGGTTCGGTTCGCCGTATGAGATCGAAGATGGGATCGTTGAACAGGTAGATACCGGCGTTGGCCAGATCGGTAGGCGGTTCAGAAGGTTTTTCGATGATTCGTGTGACCAGTGAACCAGATGTTTCAATAACACCAAAATCGGATGGATTTTCAACCTTTTTTACCGTAAGCACAGCTTCCTCATTCCTGGATATGAGATGTTTGATATGGGATGGGCTGATCAGGGCATCACCGTTCAATACTATAAACCGTCCATCTACATACCCCTCTGCACACCCAATAGCATGTGCGGTGCCCCATTGTTCATCCTGATGCACATATTCGATATCCACACTCCACTGGTCGCCATCCTCAAAATGGTTCTTGATCACATCTTCCCGGTATCCTGTGATCAGGACAATACTCTCGATCCCTGCCTCGACCACAGCACTCACGATATGCTCCAGTATCGGTCTATTGGCAACAGGAAGCATGACCTTTGGACATTCGGATGTAAGGGGCCGCATACGTGTGCCTTCTCCGGCTGCCAAGATGACTGCTTTCATGTCAACGCCTCGTTGACCAGTCTCTCGGCCCGGGCATAGATATCATCCACCCCTTCCCTGGCTTCGGCGGTGATGCGTATCTTGGGTTCCGTTCCGGAAGGGCGCACCAGTACCCATCCTCCATCCAGGTCCACACGGATCCCGTCAATATCGTTGACCTCCCCAAGAGCAGACAGTTCCTTGTGGATAGTCTCCATTACACTGGGTTTCTTATCATTGTCACATTTCACTGTCCCACGTTTTGTGGAATAATGAGGGAGTTCATCCCGCAGTTCTGATAATCGTCTTTCTGAGACCATGTCCACGATCTTTGCAGAGGCATATATCCCGTCGGGACAGTACGACACATCAGGGAAGATCCAGCTACCGGACGGTTCACCCCCAAGATCGGCACCATACTGCTTGATCGCTTCAGCGACGTAGACATCTCCGACCCGTGTACGTATGATCGTTGAGCTTGGCATTGCATCGTCCACGATCATGGACGTATCCACAGGCACGACAAGGGTGGCCCCTTTTTTGCATTCTTGTTTTGCAAATATGGCAAGCATCTCATCTCCAGTGATAAATTGTCCGTTCTCGTCCACTGCCATCATCCGATCCGCGTCCCCGTCCTGTGCAATACCGATGTCTGCTTCGAACTCAGGAACGGCCTTTTTAAGCATCCAGAGATTCCTGTCATTGGGTTCCGGATTGCGTGCAGGGAAGTACCCGTCTGGTTGTGAGTTCAGGGTGATGACCTCACACCCCATCTTTCGCAGGACATAGGGCGTAATTGTACTGCCGGCGCCGCAGCCACAGTCGATGACCACACGTTTTGTTGAGCGCCCCATCCTGTTCAATATCATCTCGCTATGTTGCAGAATAGTGTTATTGTCCTGTGTTATCGTGCCGATCTCGTTCCAGGGTACAGGCGCGAAGTCCTCGTATGCGACGAGTTCCTCGATCCCTTCCTGCTGCGTTGAATCAAAGGCCATACCATCCGGGTTCCACAGTTTGATACCGATGTATTCGGAGGGATTGTGTGATGCGGTGACCATCACACCACAATCGAACTTTCTTGCAGCATATGCAAGTGTTGGTGTGCTGATCATTCCTGCACGTACCACATCACAGCCAGCTGAGGAGAGTCCTGATATGATGGCATGTTCGATCATCTCTCCTGCAATACGAGGGTCGCGTCCGACAACGGCAGACTTACATGTTTTGCCAAGGGCGAGTCCAACCTTTAGAGCAAGATCCACGCCAACGTCCTGATTGGTGATCCCTCTGATACCCGATGATCCGAATAATTTCATACATTTTCACCTGTTTCATTCTACTGTTACGCTTTTAGCAAGGTTTCGCGGTTTGTCGATCGAACATCCTCTTTCAAGGGCTGTATAATAGGCAAGGAGTTGTAGTGCCACTGCAGACAGGATCGGAGAGAGTAGTTCGTGTGCGTGCGGGACCCGCAACACAACGTCTACATACTTCTCGATCTCGGTATCATCCTCATCAGCTACTGCAATGACCATGGCATCTCGTGCTTTTACTTCCTTGATATTGCTGAGGATCTTGTCATAGGTATTTCCTTTTGTAGCAATGGCTACAACTGGCGTATTAACATCGATCAGTGCCAGTGGTCCATGCTTGAGTTCACCGGCAGCATACCCCTCTGCGTGGATGTATGATATCTCTTTTAACTTGAGTGCGCTTTCAAGGGCAATGGGAAAGTTCAGATAGCGGCCTATGAAAAAATAATCGCGGGCCTGTGCGAACCGATTTGCACAATCACGGATATGCTCCTGATGATTAAGGATCTTCTGTATCTGGCCCGGGATACGTTTGAGAGCAACAAGCAGGTCCTTCGCATTGTCAGCACGGATATGCCCCCGCACTCGTCCGAAATACAGGGCGAGCAGGTACAGTACGATCAACTGTGCCGTGAAGGTCTTTGTGGCCGCAACACCGATCTCGGGTCCGGAACGGGTGTATATCACATTATCGGTCTCTCGTGTGATGGTGCTTCCGACCACGTTGGTAATGGCAATGGAATTACATCCATAGGACTTCGAGCCGCGTATGGCGGCCAGGGTGTCGGCCGTTTCACCGGATTGAGTAATGGCGATCGTCAGCACATCATTCTTCATGACCGGATCGCTATACCTGAACTCAGAGGAGGTGCTTACATCGGTATGGATGCCAGCTAACCGTTCAAAGAGATACTTCCCGAGCAACCCTGCATTCCATGAGGTCCCACAGGCCACGATCTCGATCCGGTGTATGTTGCGTATCTCCTCTCTGGTGAGATTCAGTTCTTTTAACTTTACCGTTCCACCATGTTCGAAGATCTTCCCGGCAAAGGTGTCCTGTATGGATGTGGCCTGCTCATGTATTTCCTTTAGCATGAAGTGTTCATAACCGGCCTTTTCAGCGGATTCGATGTC
>CAYRGB010000019.1:10837-12166 GCA_964423715.1 uncultured Methanosarcinales archaeon
GTCCCACTCGATGGTAGTGATATCTTTCTCGAGAGGATTACCGTCCACATTGTAATAATCGATCCCTTCGGGAGTGATGCGCACCAGTTCCAGGTCATTGATGAAAACGACATCCTTTGTGTGATTCAGGAATGCTGTGACATCGGATGAGGCGTAGAACTCGCCGTCTCCGAGCCCCACAACAAGGGGGCTGTCCTTTCGCGCAGCTACCATCACATACGGTTCACTCCCGCAGACTGCTGCAACAGCATAGGATCCCTCCAGCTGTTGAGTTGTACGACGCAGTGCGCTGAGGAGGTCAGTTGTTCTTTCATTACCATTCACTCCTCCGTAGAGATTGTAATGGAGGAGGTGTGCAATGGTCTCGGTATCCGTTTCGGATAAGAATGTATATCCGTATGTTTCCAGTTGTTCTCTTAGTTGCAGGTAGTTCTCGATGATCCCATTGTGCACTACTGCAACATCACCTGACAGGTGGGGGTGTGAATTATCTGTACTGGGGATACCGTGGGTCGCCCACCGGGTATGACCTATACCAATTGTCCCCTTTATGTCCTCTGGTAATATCGATTCCAGGTTTGAGATCCTGCCAGCGGTCTTATATGTCTGCAGTGTATCGCCAGCAACCGTGATCCCTGCAGAATCGTATCCACGATACTCAAGTTTTTTCAGTGATTCGATCAATATCGGCATGGCAGGTTTGTTACCGATGTATCCAATAATCCCACACATAGTTTGACCCTTTAAATGACAATAGAATTCACAGGTAATTGTTTATTGATCACATTTCCTGACTCGATACTGCAGTTGGCAGCGATAAGGGCTCCTGCTTTGACAAGGACACGGTGTCCTATAATCGTATCATCGCCTGTGATAGTGCCCAGCTTGCCAGCAGTGATGAGCACTTCTTCTACTTCCATTCTCACGTTATCCTTTTCTTCGGTGATGAAGTACGGTCCTATCGAGTCGTTGCTGCCTATGACTGAACTGGATATGTATCCATGTGTTCCGATCCTCACATCGTTCATTATGATGGTGTTCTGTATATGTGTGAATGATCCGATGGATGTGTTGTCACCAATAGCGGTCGATGGGAGGATGACCGCATGTGGTCCGATGTCACAATTGTCACCGATGACCACCGGTCCCACGATGTAACATCCGGGGTGTACGGTCGTGTTGCTTCCGATCTGGACATCACCGATGACCACTGCTCCATCCTCGATCGATCCCTTCACTGATCCCAACTCAGAGATGTTCAGTACGGTGGAATTCGCATCCAATAGGTCCCAGGCGTACACTGCATCCAGCCACAATGATTCCGTGGAT
>CAYRGB010000020.1:0-319 GCA_964423715.1 uncultured Methanosarcinales archaeon
ATTTTTGATCGATATCCTTTAATAGGACGATGTACGTTTTAGGTGCGCTACTGCCCGGATAGCCTAGTTGGTTGGGGCGCCAGACTCATAGGGATAATAATCGTGCGTCCAACTCTCCTGAGAAATCTGGAGGTCGCGTGTTCGAGTCACGCTCCGGGCACTTTTACTTTTCTGAAAATTAAAAACATGATTTATACGGATGGATCGAAGAGTCCCATCATCGGCATCTTAATATCATTTGCTATCCAAAACACCGGTTGACTTGAAACGAGCAGAGGTATTTGAATGGACGAGATAGATCAGTCAAAGGTATATTTCA
>CAYRGB010000020.1:329-11736 GCA_964423715.1 uncultured Methanosarcinales archaeon
CAGGTGTAACGTATGCGATTTTGTCTTTCAGGACGATCCGAACTTTATCCCCATCAAATGTCCCCAGTGTGGCAGCGAGGACACTGTCCGTACATGAACAATGAATCAGGACGGGTACGGCCATGAAAGGACGATTGATCACACTGGAAGGCATCGACGGCTCCGGCAAATCCACGATCGTGGATTTCCTCAGATCGCATCTTTCGCTACCCGGGACCGTGTTCACCAAGGAGCCCACGGGCAGCTGGATAGGCGAAGCGGTGGAGAAGGCCATTCATTCGCAGACCGACCCCCTTGCCGAGCTGATGCTTTTCACCGCCGACCATGCCGATCATGTAGCGACTACCATACGCCCCGGGATCGAGGCAGGGAAACTCGTGATATCGGATCGGTATTCAGACAGCCGGATCGCATATCAGGGGGTCACTCTCAGGTCGGTGCTCGACGATCCCTTTGCATGGATTCAGGACCTCCATAAGGGCTGGAGCATCGAACCGGATATGACCATACTGCTGGATATCGATCCGGAGGTTGCGGTCAAACGCTGTGGTGAACGTGGCGAGCAGACAAAGTTCGAGACCATCGAGTTCCTTAAGGGCGTCAGAGCGAACTTCCTGCGTCTTGCAGAGGCAGAGCCTCAGCGGTTCGCCATAATTGATGTGGATCGGCCGCTTGAAGAAATAACTGCCGATGTGATCGATGTGGTCACATCGGTGGATAGGGAGCGCAGGTAACCGTATCGCAACCGCTCAGGATCACGGTTCGATCACAGCTCGTTGGCATCAGCGAACTGGATTAGTGCCTCGCCAAGTTCACGGGTATATTTTGGGTTCAGGTTGAAACGCCCGCGTTTCTGGCCACTGCGCTCCTTTGCGATCTCGATATACTCCTTTTCGTATTTCTCACTTGTCGCAAGGGTGATGGTCAGGTACCATCCTCCGCCCATCTTGATCTCTCTGTATTTTTCCTCAGCCTCTGAAAAATCATAATCGTCCATTTTTTCACCTCAAAACATTACCTGTATGCTATTCATTAATACATTTATCCATTTGTTGTGTCTGGCAATATCAGATCATACCGGGTAGAGATCCTCACCGTATCATTGTGAGCGGTATCGAACCGTTATGGAGGGCGGTGGCCACAAGGGCTCCTTCAACGCCCACATTCTCCAGTATACCGATGTCCTCGACCCCCTTCACTCCGCCTCCAAGAAGGATGCTGTGCTCTGATAGGGATACCATCTCACTTAACAGTTGTGTGTCCACGCCGGATGAGGTTCCGACCCTGTCAAGGTCCAGGAAAATAATGTCATTGATACTGATCTTATTCAGGATTTTCACAATATCACATGGATCGTTGGGCATATTCTCATCATTTGAGAGGATCCGTCCATCCTTCCTGTCGATACTGATGTTCACCTTCCCCGGATTGGCCGATGCTGTTGTCCTGATCGTCTCAAGGGATGTTGTCTCGGTCCCCAGGATCAGCGTGTCGCTCAGGGGAAGCAACTCGTCGATATCCTCCATCCGGCGAACACCAGCATCGAGCATGGTCGTTGCATGCTGTGATACCCGGCGTATAACATCAAAGTTCGTATTCCGGGCACCGTCTCCCTGTAGTATGTTCAGATCGGCCATATACACCTCTCTTGGGTGCAACAAGCTGACGATCTCAGTGGGGATGGACGTATCGCAGATCTGGCTTGAGAGATGCACAGGATGGTAATGCCGCCGGTCCCCTCCGCGGGCATGGACTACGGCACTATTATATATATCTAACACGAAAATAATCCGAAACATATTTAACTTATACTCTGTTTTATCTTATAAAATAGAGGCTAATACATGAAACTACTGGTAAGTCCAATCAATACGGAAGAAGCGGTATCCGCTCTCAACGGTGGTGCCGATATCATTGATGTCAAGAACCCAAAAGAAGGATCTCTGGGTGCGAATTTTCCCTGGGTCATCAAAGGGGTAAAAGACGCGGTAGAGGGGAAGAGGCCCGTCAGTGCAGCCCTGGGAGATTTCAACTATAAACCAGGCACTGCTTCCCTTGCGGCATATGGGGCTGCCGCGGCCGGTGCTGATTATGTGAAGCTCGGTTTGTATGATATCCAGACAGAGGATCAGGCACTGGAGATGCTGACCGGCATCGTAGAAGCGGTTAGGGATATGAATGTCAAGGTGGTCGCCTGCGGTTACTCTGATTACGAGCGTATCAACTCCATTGATCCCCGTTTGCTTCCTGCCATCGGTGTCGAAGCAGGTGTTGATCTGGTGATGATGGACACCGGGATCAAGGACGGGCGCTCGACCCTCGAGTTCATGTCTGAGGGAGAGCTCACCGATTTCGTGAACGATGCCCATGATCGGGGCCTCGAGACCGCTCTCGCAGGCACGATCAAGTTTGATGACATCCCAGCCCTGAAACGCATCCGGCCTGACATCATCGGTGTCCGGGGCATTGTCTGTGGCGGTGACCGCAGTACCACTATTAAGCAGGACTTGGTCGAGAAATTAAAAAGTGAGATCTGAATCTCACTTTTCTCTTTTATAGAGCTATCCCCTTTTATTTGGCACATCTCTTTTTTATACGATTACGGTGAAGTTTATTCTATAACAACTATTGCATGGTCAGGTCCTGCATACTGACAGTAGATCAGGTGTGGGTACGATCCACACATTAATCCATTCAATACATACACAGGTAATAGAATGACCAATAACATCGTTGTTCGTGTTGCAGAAGCGAACCATCGTGATGCTGGCAGGGGAATTGCGAGGCTTGACAATGAGCTGATGCAGAGGATCGGTGTAATGAGTGGTAACATTATTGAGATCAAGAGCAAGGGCAAGACGTATGCCAGGGTATATCCGGGTGCCCTCGATGATGCTGGCAGGGACATTATCCGTATTGACGGAAACCTGCGCAGTAATGCCAGGGTTGGCATTGATGACAATGTTACGGTTAGGAGCGTGGTCGAGAAGGCTGCCGAAAAGATCACCCTGTCCCCCACCCGTCCCTTTGCCCACGAGAGGGTATCGAGGACCATCCACCGTATTCTGGAAGGGCGGCCCGTGGACCGGGGTCAGCACATACGTGTCGAGACAGTGAACAATCCACTGTCCGTATTGGTACGCTCCACGATCCCCCCGGGACCTGTGGTCGTGACCCGCACCACTCATATCATCATGGACCGCCCCATCGATGAGGCCGAGATGCGCGAGCAGGTCTTGTATGAGGACATTGGTGGCCTGAGACGTGAGGTTGGCCTGATGCGGGAGATGATCGAGCTGCCACTGAGGCATCCTGAGCTGTTCGATAAGCTGGGAGTGGATCCCCCAAAGGGCGTGCTGCTTTACGGTCCTCCTGGCACAGGCAAGACCATGATCGCAAAGGCGGTAGCAAGTGAGAGCGAGGCCAATTTCATATCCATCAGCGGTCCGGAGATCATCTCAAAGTACTACGGCGAAAGCGAGCAGAAACTACGCGAGATATTCGATGATGCCGAGAAGGAAGGTCCTTCGATCATCTTCATCGATGAGATCGACTCCATCGCACCCAAGAGGGATGATGTTGCAGGGGAAGTGGAGCGACGGGTGGTCGCCCAGCTCCTTTCCCTTATGGATGGCCTGCGTTGCCGGGGAAAGGTGATAGTGATCGCGGCAACGAATCGCCCCAATTCCATTGACCAGGCACTGCGTCGTGGGGGAAGGTTCGATCGTGAGATCGAGATCGGGATCCCGGATCGTGGGGGACGGTTGCAGATACTGTATGTACATACCCGCGGAATGCCCCTTGAAACAGAGGTCGACCTTGGCCGGATCGCCGACGTGACCCACGGATTTGTGGGAGCGGACCTGTCATCACTTTGCAAGGAGGCGGCAATGCATGCTTTGAGGAGACTCCTTCCTCACATCAGTATCGAGGACGAGATCCCTCCGGAAATGGTGGACAAACTTGAGGTCACGGTGTCCGATTTCGATGAGGCACGCAAGAACATCGAACCTTCGGCCATGAGGGAGGTGTTCATCGAAATAGCACCTGTGAAATGGGATGACATCGGTGGTCTTGATAGGGCAAAACAGGAATTGATAGAGGCTATTGAATGGCCGTTGAAGTATCCGGAGATATTTCGGGCGGCAAAGACCACCCCTCCACGGGGTATCATGCTCTTTGGTCCGCCCGGTACAGGTAAGACACTGCTCGCAAAGGCCATTGCGGGCGAGAGTGAGGCTAACTTCATCAGTATCAAAGGCCCGGAACTCTTGAGTAAATACGTAGGTGAGTCGGAAAAGGCAGTACGTGAGACGTTCCGTAAGGCCAGACAGGCATCTCCTACCATCATCTTCTTTGACGAGATCGATTCCATCGCTCCCAAAAGAGGTGCCAGCATTGATTCACCGACCACGGAGCGGGTGGTGAGCCAGATCCTCACCGAGATCGATGGCATCGAGGAACTCAATGATATAGTGATCGTGGCAGCCACCAACAGGCCCGATGTGGTCGATCCTGCTCTATTGCGACCCGGGCGGATCGAGCGGCTCATCTACGTACAGCCTCCTGATCAGAAGGAGCGGGAGACGATCTTCCGGATCCACCTTGAGGGCAAACCCCTGGCAGATGATGTCAATATATCAGAACTCGCAGACATCACGCATGGGTATGTTGGTGCCGATATCGATGCCATCTGCCGGGAGGCGTCCATGTTGGCCCTACGTCATGTAATACGTTCCAGGATGACGAAAGATGAGGTTCGGAGGGCTGCTGAGCATATACTGATAATAAGGTCATATTTCATATCTGCCATATCGAGGGTCCGGGCAACCACGTCCATGGACGAAATGCAGATGTATGAGCGAAGTGCACGGATGTTCTCAAAGGCCCCGGACGATTGTGACATCACGTCTGAGCGCTCCGCATGAAAGGCATGCAAAGATACTTTAACTGAGAATGCAGATTATATAATTGACAGATGACAACCTTTTCTGGTTGTATAATCCACAAAATCATATTAGTCCAACCCAGTTGGACTCCCCGGATGCGGTCCAGGGTCTACAAGTTGGCTCGACCTGAGGTGGGATCTCTTGTGCTATACTGGTTTGATATATGGGAGTGAAGATATGCTGCGACAGAGATTTGTGTTGGATACTACGGCCCTGACCGATCTGCAGACACGGGAGATGATGGGTACCCCTTCCCTGTGCGAAGGTATGCGCGAGATCCTTGACCTGATAGCTGATGCTCGCCTTCATCTCCAGATCAGTTGCTATGTCCCCTTCCCGTCGGTCTATAATGAGCTGCATGAGTTCGCCAGGAACAACGGTTGCGATAGGGATGTCATTGCAAAGATCGATACTTGGCTGGTAAAGAAGGCACCTGACCGATACGAGGTGCAGATTCCCTCCCGCATATTCCATGAATATGTATCCTACATGCGTGAGCGTATCAACAAAGGTATGAACGTTGCAGAGGAGTCCATACGTGAAGCCTCCTTCCAGTGCCTTTTCCTGGATTCAGAAGCAGAGGATCGACATCATGTAGAGGAGGAGATCGAACGGGACGTGATCGGGGGTATTGTGGGCAGGTTCAGGAACAAGTATAGAGCAGCCCTGCGATACGGTATCCTTGACAGTGCACCGGATATCGATGTTCTGATCCTTGCAAAGGAGCTGGATGCTGCTGTTGTTGCAAAGGATTATGGGATCCAGAAATGGGCAGAGCAGCTGGGGGTCAGGTTCGTACCTGCCGAGACGTTTCCGCCAATGCTGAAGGAATATCTCAGACACGTTTCTTCTGTATCCGAGGACGAAGATCCAGATAGTGTAGGGAAGCCGTTCTGATCTCTCCTAACAACCGGTCACGCATTTCAAGGTAGAAAGCTCCACGGCGTTAGCGTGGGGTTACTGGCGCTCATGCGCCGGCAATGAATGCGATCAGTGCAAAGAACATTGCAGCCTTGAATAGTTTTGATGACAGTGCGGAGTTATTGCGAACAATGATCGCATGGATGGCTACCAGGAATAATATATCCGCCACCGCTACTACATACAGGTATTCAATACCCAGCATCGAGCGCAGGTAAGGTATAGGGCTGGCCACCAGGCCCACAAGTCCAATGATGGTGGCAATGTAGGCGGATCGGCGGGTCCCGATCAATATTGGAAGGGTTCGTGCACCGTCCCTGGTATCACCATCCACATCCTCGATGTCCTTGACGACCTCCCGCGCAGTGGTGGCCAGTGTGGCCAGCAGGAATAGTATGGAGAGGGACACGATACCTTCCAGGCCAAAAACAGCTCCTCCGAACAGGAACGTTGAACCTGTAAGGTAGCCGATACTGATATTACCGGCCAGGGGGGTGCGCTTGAGTGTTTTTGCATAATAGATAAGGATCAGGGAATTGATCAGGGCGATCACTCCACAGATGGTGTTGATGAAGAATGCGATCGCTGCAGCGATCACAAAAAGAGAAATGGAGAAATAGAGGGCATTGGTGGTGCTGATCCGGCCCGAAGGGATGGGCCGCGAGGGTTTGTTCACGCGATCGATACTCACATCGAAGTAGTCGTTGATCGCATTCCCGCCCCCGGTCACCAGCAGGACCACGGGAATCACTAGGAACACATCAACAATGCCAGGTTCGGCAGAGAAAGTGATGGTGTGTCCCAGTATCCGGGCCGCAATGAACACTCCGACCACTGCTGCGAACGCAGCCATTGAGCAGTTGGCGAAGCGCATCAACTGGATATATGCACGCATGGGAACACATTCTGTTTATTAGTCCATGCACCTGATCGTTAGCATTCTATCCAGTGCCTGTCTGGCACCCTTTATCAGCTCATCAGGGACTGTTACCACATGTTCCATGTTCTCCAGTGACCGCAGGACTGCTTCCAGATCGATCATCTTCATGTCAGGACAGATCGAGTATTCGGAGATCGGGTAGAACGTCTTGTCTGGTATATCCTGCCTAAGGCGGTGGAGCATGCCGTTCTCGGTAGCCACGATGATCTCATTGCAGCTGGTCCCGGCTGCGTACGCGGTCATACCCGTTGTGCTGAACACATGGTCCACCTCCTGAAGCACTTCCCGCCGGCATTCGGGATGGGCCATGACCTGAGCTGCGGGATGCTCGCTCTTTGCTTTCAATACATCACCCAGAAGCATCTGGTCATGGGTTGAGCAATAGCCATCCCAGGGGATGATCGTCTTATCAGTGTGGTGTGCCACATAATCGGCCAGGTTCTTGTCAGGCACGAACAGGATTTCGTCCGCATCCAGCGAGTTCACGACATCCACCGCATTGGCAGACGTGCAACATATATCGCTCTCAGCCTTGATCTCGGCGAAACTGTTGACATAACAGACGACTGCAGCATGGGGGTGTTCCTTCTTTGCCTGTCTCAGGGACGGCACATCGATCATGTCCGCCATGGGACAACGGGCATCCAGATCGGGGATGATCACTGTTTTCTCAGGACTGAGTAGGGCGGCACTCTCTGCCATAAAGTTCACACCGCAGAACACGATCACATCGGCGTCCTGCTGCACAGCCTCCTGGCTCAGTCCCAAGGAATCTCCTAAAAAGTCCGCTATATCCTGGACCTCTCCACGGCAGTAGTTATGAACAAGGATCACAGCATTGCGTTCTTCCTTCAATGAATTTATCCTATCGACAATGGTTTGCTTATCCTGCATATGATCACTGCATTGATGTACTGTTATGTTATATATAATTTCATTTGAATGCCAGATTGGTGTGAAATGTTTATTATCATTTCTCTCCAGTAACTCCCCGGGTTATGTGCCCACATGGAGCGGATTGGTGATCTCCTTAAGAGTGGTGATGACAGATAGCGCTGCTAAGTAGCTGGTTTTCGGGTTTGTGGGCGAGGGCACGTTTTCCACTCTGGTCGTGAACGCACCGAACTTTCCTTCCACCGAGATCTCATGTATGTTGCGACTCAGGGCAGGGTCTGCGATGATCGTTACCTTGGTCTTCTCGAATCCGATACCCGCAATGCTCAGTGTAGCTGCGACGTTCACGTTCGCAGGGAATGCCCTGGTAGCCTCCATGGCCGTCCCTTCGAAGATCGTCGTTTTGCCTGTAATGGCATCAAGGTCGATGTTGTTCTGGATGATATATGGTGCGCCGGCAAGACCACGGGGATGTTTATGTGTTGTCAGTGTGACCGAGTATATCTCCGCAGAGGCTGCTGATCTGAGTCCATCAAGTCCCGATATCGCACCTGATGGCAGGTAGACCCTGCATCCATTCTCTCGTGCAAGCTCCTGCGTGGTCCTGAGCAGTTCCCGGTCCGCAAATGCTCCGGCACTGATGGTCATCACATCGCATTTTGCACGAAGGGCCGTTGGTACTATATCGTAAACGGCCTGCTGTGACGCACACTCTACCACAAGGTCTACACGTTTTGTCATCTCTATGATATCAAGGACCAAAGGTTCGGTATTCTTGAGCTGCTCTTTTAACCGTGCGACATGCTCTTTTGTTCTATCATATATTGCATATAGCTCTACATCGATATCCCCTTCATCGATAGCCTTGCATAGTTCGGTACCGATAGCTCCACATCCGCACACGCCTATCTTTAACATTCTGGGCTCCTTTCTAGTTATTGTTTCCAAATCTTCAGAGGTACTGTCAATGCATCATCATTCCTCATGGAACACAGGTCCCGTCATAATACCTCTTTACGATACGTATCTATAATGCACTAAAAGCTATAAATCTTTTGAGTCATAAATATGATGATATGATGCCTATAAGTGAAATAGGACATTTTATCCAGGAGGATCATGGGCTACAATGATATTTCCTGTTCTCTGGTGCCGGATGTCTCCATATCCTTTCTTTTGTATCGGGCTTGGGTCTTTTTACGAACCAGGGAGTATTTTCTCGTTGTGTGCTACCTGCACACCATTTAATGAAAATATAATATGTTCATAATTTATCATTACAATTGTTGTAGCCGATGGCTAATATACGAAATGTTTAATACGTATAAACATCCACTCATTGTATTGTTTAGTGATAATAAATAGGTGTGTAGTATGTCATCAAACATTCAACTCTGTTATCAATGTGGAAAGTGTACTGCCATCTGCCCGGTTAGAAGGGTCATAAAGACCTCTCCTCGAAACACGATTCACCAGGCAAATGTTTATGGAATGGATTCAGATGACATCTGGAACTGTTTAACATGTAACCTTTGTTATGATGAATGTCCTCAGGGCGTTGATTATCCTGGATTTGTAAGGGAAACTAGAGCTAAAATGGACAGTGCCGGCGCCGGCGCCGGAACCAGAGTTGCTCATGGCGGGGTGTTTACCTTATTGGCTGACATGATGGTGGACCTTGACAAGAGCAGAACCGGTCTCAAAGAGACAGGGAACGAAAATTCAAAGGTCGGCTATTATCCTGGGTGTCTCGACTTTCAGGATATGTTTTTTAATGTGGATGTAAACTTCAGGGCGATTGCAGATTCTTCCATGGAACTGCTTGACGATATGGGACTTGATCCAAAACTCCTGCAAATGAAATGTTGCGGCCATGACCAACTGTGGCAGGGAGATAAAACAACATTTGACAAACTCAAAGAGCAGAATACAAAACTTATTGAGGAAAGTGGCATCGAGACCCTTGTAACTTCCTGTGCAGAATGTTATCGGACACTCAGTCTGGATTACGATCTTCCCATAAAAGTCGTACATATCAGCCAGCTTCTACAGGATGCAGATCTTGGTATTGATTCTGATGTCAATGTTACATATCATGATGCATGTCGTCTGGGTCGTCACATGGGTGAATACGACGCACCAAGGGATGCTTTGACCAATAGTGGTGCCAGCATAACTGAGATGAAACATAATAAGAAAGATGCATGGTGCTGTGGTATCAGTTCGATGATGAACTGTAACGACAAGAGTAAGGCGCTGCGAAAAGCAAGACTTGATGAGGCAAAGGATACAGGAGCCAAAGTATTGATCACCACCTGTCCCAAATGTCTGGCACATCTTACGTGCATGAAGACTGAACAGGAATCAGTTGAGAACTATGAATATGAAATAAAGGACCTGACAGTGTTCCTTTCCGAACAAAAGGGAGGTAAGAGCAATGAGTGATACTATCAAGACCTCCAACTTTTCCCAAGAGTTCAGGGAGGAAATTTTCGAAGAACCCGGTGCTGATAAGATAACCCTGTGTTTCAACTGTACTGGATGCTCTTCAGGATGTCCCATGACCGAACAGGAACCGGAATTCAATATTCGTAAGTTCCTGCGCATGGCAAATCTCGGAATGAAGGATGAACTTCTAAACAATCCGTATATCTGGTATTGTACAACGTGCTACAAGTGTCAGGAACGATGTCCTCAGGGTGTGCAGAATGTGGATGCACTGCTGAAGATCCGTACGATTGCAGTCCACAATGGCATCATGCTGCCTGCGCATAAGAAAGTGGGGCAACTGGTTGTCAATTATGGGCACGCAGTACCCATTAATGACGCTACAAAAGAAAAACGCAAGAAACTTGGGTTGAACGAGGTTCCGCCGACTGTGCATAGTTTCCCTGATGCACTTGATGAAGTCAAAAAATTATTGCATATCGTAGGATTTGATAAGATCGTAGCCAAAGAGGAGGAACAGAAATGAGCAAATTATCATTTTTTCTGGGTTGTATTGCTCCGAATCGCTATCCCTGTATCGAAATATCTACCAAAAAGGTCATGGAAAAGTTAGATGTGGAACTGGAAGACCTGGAAGGTGCTTCCTGCTGTCCTGCTCCCGGTGTGTTCAGGTCTTTTGACAAAACCACATGGCTGTCATTGGCATCCAGAAACATTATTTTATCTGAGGAAATGGGTAATGATATTTTAACCATCTGCAATGGGTGTTTTGGCTCACTGGTTGATGCAAATCGGATGTTAAAAGAAGATGCAGCCTTGAAAGAAGATGTCAATAAGTTGCTTTCTGAGATCGGGCGCGAGTTCAAGGGTACACAGGATGTGCGCCACATTATCGAATATCTTTTCCAGGAAGTTGGTGTCGAAAAGGTCAAAAATGCAGTGACCAATCCCCTTGATCTCAAAGTAGCAGTACACTACGGATGTCACTTGGTCAGGCCAAGCAAGGAAAGGCATCTTGGAAGTACCGAGAATCCTACGTTCTTTGATGAACTGGTGGAGGCCACAGGCGCCACATCAGTAGATTATGAAGATAAGATGGCCTGCTGCGGTGCAGGCGGTGGTGCCAGGACCGCAGTGCTGGATACCACATTGCACATGACCTCAAATAAGCTGGACCACATGGTTGCGGCAGGGGTTGACTGCATTGTAGATGCATGTCCGTTCTGTCACCTGCAACTGGACGTGGGACAGACCG